>NZ_QSJB01000051.1:0-547 GCF_003469285.1 Collinsella sp. AM31-2AC | reverse complement strand
CGTCAAATCACGGTTTGTCGAGATGTTTAGAACCAAGACGCACGCATCATGGCCAATCGAAACAATTGGCAACTACAGCATAGAAATGCACTACGGCACTTCAGCAAAAGCCGGCGCCGATGGCGATTATGTCTACATCCGAATGAACAATATCACCGACGACGGCATCCTTGACCTAACCGATACAAAGCGAATCACCCTAAAGGGCCAAGCTCTCGAAAATGCTACCGTCCGCTATGGCGATATGCTTTTTAATCGAACCAACAGCATTGACAAGGTTGGGAAAACTTGCGTTTTTCATCAGTCAGAGACCATGGTTATTGCTGGGTACATCGTGTGCGTAAGGTTCGCTGACCACAGCTCTGCCGAATATGTATCTGGTTACCTGAATTCAAAGGAAGGAAAGCGAGTCCTTCGTAATATAGCGAAGGGAAGTGTCCATCAGGCAAATATCAGCGCAGCAGACTTGGCCGCTATTCCCATTGCAATTCCCCCGTTGTCCCTCCAACAGGAGTTCGCCGACTTCGCTGCCGAGGCGGACAAATCG
>NZ_QSJB01000050.1:328-615 GCF_003469285.1 Collinsella sp. AM31-2AC | reverse complement strand
AGGTCGACGACCTTGAGGCCCCCGATGCCGGTCTCGGCGACGGAGAGGTCCTTCTCGAATGCGATGTCTGCCATGTCTCTCTCCCCTCCTTACTGGCCCTGCGCGCGGTAGCGGGCCTCGGTGGCCTCCTTGGCCGGGCGCCACCAGGACTCGTTGGCGACGTACCAGTCGATGGTCCGCTTCAGGCCCCCGGCGAAGTCGGTGTGCGCCGGCCTCCAGCCCAGCTCGCGCTGCAGCTTGGTGGAGTCGATGGCGTAGCGGCGGTCGTGGCCGGGGCGGTCGGCGAC
>NZ_QSJB01000050.1:0-318 GCF_003469285.1 Collinsella sp. AM31-2AC | reverse complement strand
GGCGTAGCGGCGGTCGTGGCCGGGGCGGTCGGCGACCCAGTCGAAGTCCCCGGGGTCGCGCCCCATCGCCTCGAGGATCATGCGGAGCACGGTGATGTTGTCCCTCTCCCCATTGGCGCCGATGAGGTAGGTCTCCCCCATGCGGCCCTTGGTGAGGATGTCCCAGACGGCCGAGGAGTGGTCCTCGGTGTGGATCCAGTCGCGGACGTTCTCGCCCTTCCCGTAGAGCTTGGGGCGGACACCGTCGATGATGTTGGTGATCTGGCGCGGGATGAACTTCTCCACGTGCTGGTAGGGGCCGTAGTTGTTGGAGCAGTT
>NZ_QSJB01000005.1:131899-132150 GCF_003469285.1 Collinsella sp. AM31-2AC | reverse complement strand
CAGAACAACATCTCCTACAACGACAGCCGCGGCGTCACCCGCGGCATCCACGCGGAGCCCTGGGACAAGTTCATCTCCGTGGCCCGCGGCTCGGTCTTCGGCGCCTGGGTGGACCTGCGCGAGGGCAGCGCCACCTTCGGCAAGGTGTTCACGACCGTCCTGGACCCCTCCAAGGCCATCTACGTCCCGCGCGGCGTTGGCAACTCCTTCCAGGCCCTGGAGGACGGCACCGCCTACACCTACCTGGTGGA
>NZ_QSJB01000005.1:123404-131889 GCF_003469285.1 Collinsella sp. AM31-2AC | reverse complement strand
CCTTCCAGGCCCTGGAGGACGGCACCGCCTACACCTACCTGGTGGACGCCCACTGGTCGCTGGAGCTCAAGAGGACCTACACCTTCGTGAACCTCGCCGACCCCGAGCTCGCCATCGAGTGGCCGATCCCGCTGGACCAGGCCACCGTCTCCGAGGCCGACCTCAACCACCCGATGCTCAAGGACGTCGTACCCATGGCGCCGAAGCGCACCCTCGTCACCGGATGCAACGGCCAGCTGGGCCATGCGGTGCGCGCGCTGGCGGAGGAGCGCGGGGTCGCCAAGGACTTCGACTTCTGCGACATCGACACCTTCGACATGTCCGACCCGGCGGCCTACGCGCAGTACGACTGGTCGCTCTACGGCACCGTGATCAACTGCGGCGCCTACACGGCGGTCGACAGGGCCGAGACCCCCGAGGGACGCGTGACCGCCTGGAAGGCCAACGCGACCGGCCCGGCCCTGCTCGCCCGCACCTGCGCCGGGCACGGGATCACCCTGGTCCACGTGTCGTCCGACTACGTCTTCGACGGCACGGCCGAGGTCCACACGGAGGAGGAGCCCCTCAGCCCGCTGTCCGTCTACGGCCAGACCAAGGCCGCCGGCGACATCGCCGTGGCAGGGTGCCCGCACCACTACATCATGCGCTCCAGCTGGGTCATCGGCGAGGGCCACAACTTCGTGAAGACCATGAAGGGGCTGTCCGACCGCGTCGCCGACCCCGAGGACGGGCTCGAGCAGGTCACCGTGGTCGACGACCAGCTGGGGCGCCTGACCTTCACGCGCGACATGGCCGAGGCCATCTTCCACGTGCTGGGCTCGCACGCCCCCTACGGCACCTACGACTGCACCGGATCCGGCGCCGTCAGGTCCTGGGCCGACATCGCCCGCGCCGTCTTCGAGGCAGCCAACGGCAACGGCGACAGGGTCGCGCCGGTGTCGACCGCGGACTACTACGCGAACGCCGCGGGCCCCGTCGCCCCGCGCCCGGTCCACTCCGCGCTCGACCTGTCCAAGCTCGAGTCGGTCGGGTTCAACATGCCCGACTGGGAGGAAGAACTGGGGGAGTACCTCAAGACGCTCTAGCCGCTATTAACTTTTCGAGAGAAAAAGCCGCCGCTTGTTAACGGCGGCTTTTCTTATGCCTGGCGTATAGTCCCGCTGCAATAAGGGCGGCTGCGGTCGCCAGACTCACTGCAAGTCCCGCAAGGGCACCCGGAGTCTTGTAGGTCATCACGACCCTATTCGCGCCTTTCTGTATGTTCAGGGACGACAAACCCTTATCGGCGGCGGGCGTTAGTTCTGCGGCGGTTCCGTTTACCGTTACGTTCCAGCCCTCATCGTACGGAACGCTCAGCAGCAGGTTGCCGTCATCCTTGGCGGTATACTCGCCTTCGATCCTTCCGTCCTCAAAAACCGTCGGAACAAATTCGCTCGTCTTAAGCGAGTTAATAATCTGCTCGAAAACGTCCAGATTGAGGGCGTAAAAGACCGGCTCATTGTCTTGGGGCATGTCTGTATAGCCCTCTGCGACTCCGATTGACACCGTATGCTGGCTCGGGGCGTCCGATGCATCCGCAATCTGGCGGATATTATTGTCGAATCTCCAGGCCTCGTTTTCGATCGTTCGCTGGTCGATGGTAAGGGTGACGGGCCAATAACTGCCGGCAGTCGTATCTTTGTTGATGTAGAGATACCCGATGGAGCTTGCCGGAAGAGTAACGCTCCATTGCTTTAAGCTATCGTTATTCTCCGTGCTCGTGGCCTCGATCTTGGTATAGAGCTCGACCTCGCGGCCTAGGATTTTGCTGTAGAGGTCGTTCTGCTTTTCGAAGGGGTTCTCGCTCTTCAGCGTGCTGTTTTGGATATCGCTTGAGGCTGCGACGCCAATGCTGAGCGCATAGGGGTTCTCGTACACCGCGCTTGTAGAGTCGGCCTGATTCGTCTTGGCCGAAACGTATCCCGCAGGCGCGTTCTCGGGAATGGCATACTTGACTCCCAGTAGGGCATCGACGGCGAGAATGGGCTCGGCATAACGGGTTGAGAATTCGCCAATGCTGCTGTATCCAAGGGAGTTGAGCAGTGCGATGGCCTGCGGGTTATTTGCGGATGAGTAGGACGACAGCTGGTTGTACCCAAGCGCTAAGCCCTCGTTGAGGGCAGCGCTATCGGCGCGCGTGGTCGTTCGATCGATACGGTAGAATGACGCAGGATCCTGGGCTTGAATGGTTGTGATCGTGTTGGTTGCGGTAGTCACATAGGTGCAGTTGGCATCTTCGGAATAGCCTGCGTACAGTTGGTTCCACATCACATGGGCGTTGATAAACAAATCAATTGCGGTGATTGTCAGGATTGGTAATACGACGGCGGGTCGATAGGCATGACGAAATTTGGGCTGGCCCTCGAACACCTGCAACGAATAGCCTGCGGCCCACATCGTAAAGAAGCCCAGCAAAAAGGCTGTGCGCGAATAGAACCCGTTGGGAACGCGCATGCCGCACCAGATGTACTCGAGCGGGCTCAAAACGGAGCTAGCGATCAGGACGGCTGTGACGACGAACGTTGCGATGCGTATCCTGGTCGAAACCTTGCGGTTAAACAGTAGGCTTATTGCAAGTAACATCATGATGACGCCGCAATAGAACTGCGGCGTATTCCCGTTATTCACCCACATGCCGGGGATGAAGCCCCTGATGAGCGATTTGAGGCCTGTTTTAAGCAAAGGTCCAAGTGCCAGCACGGGGCCGCCTTTTGCCATGGCAAGGATGGTCGGCAAAAAGGTCCAGGCGGACAGGAGCAACCCAAGCAGCATAGCCCCTGCAAATCGTAGGACTCGGTCGAGCGTGAGCATCCAGCTATATCCTTCTGCAGCGACGTAATCGACAAACTCAACCAGTACGAAGATGCTGAGGAACAGGATGCTGATATAGGCCGTATACCAACAGAACATGACATTGAGAGCAATCGCAATAACGAGGCGTATCATTTTTTGTTTGCGAATGAGCTCGTAGCATCCGAAGGCGCAGATGGGTAGCAGGATAAGGCAATCAATCCAGAGCGGATTACACAAATTACTTATGGTCCAACTGCAAAACGTAAATGAGAGGGAAAGCAGGAATGCTGCGGGCTTGGACAGGTTAAAGCGCTTTTGCACATACCAAGCGCTGCTGATGTGGATGCAGCCCAGTTTGAGCGCGGTTATGGCAAATACGAAGAGCGTCAGCTTGTCTGCGGGAAACAGCACACAGAGCAGGTTGAAGGGGCTGGCGAGGTAGTAGCTATAGAGCCCCCATGTGTTCATGCCGAGTCCCTGCGAGAAGGAATAACGAAGGTTTGTCTCGCCTAAAAGGACGCGGCGAAACCACGCAAAGAAGTCGATGTATTGGTATTTGAGATCGTTGGTGAGAAACGAGTTGTCGCCAAAGGGGTAGACATGCCCCGCCGCTGCAAGTGCGATAAAAAGTGCGACGGAAAACGCGAAGCAGGCGGCGTAGAGCGCCACATTCTTGAGTGTGCTGTTATTGGGTCGTGTCATCAGATTCCTCGTTGGATTCTCGAATGATATAGATGGGACGTCGTTTGGTTTCCAAGTAGGCTTTTGCCAAGTATTCACCGATGATTCCTAAGCACAGAAGCTGCATGCCGCCAAACAGCGTTATGAGGCAGGCGAGGGACGGCCATCCGCCGACGGGGTCACCCCAAACAAGCGTCTTGACCAGGATGACGATGAATCCCAGGATGGCAATGAGACAGAAAACGATACCCGTGAGGGCGGCGAGGGAGAGCGGCGCCGTGGAAAACGCGACGATGCCGTCGATGGAATAGAGGAGCAGCGACCAAAAGCTCCATTTGGTCTCGCCGGCCACGCGGTTGACGTTTACGTAGGGGAGCCATTTGGTCTTGAAGCCGACCCAGCCGTAAATGCCCTTGGAGAATCGGTTATATTCGCCCATGGAGATGATGGCGTTGACCATAGGTCGCTTCATGAGCCTAAAATCGCGTGCTCCGTCGACGATGTCGGCCTTGGAAATGCGGTTAATGATCTTGTAGAACATACGGGCACAGAACGACCTGATGGGAGGCTCGCCTTTGCGGGTGGTCCTGCGTGTGGCGACGTTGTCGTAGTCTTCGGTTTGTAAGATCTCGTACATCTGCGGCAGGAGCGAGGGCGGGTCCTGCATGTCGGCATCCATGGTGGCGACATAGTCGCCCTTTGCGTGCTGGAGTCCGGCGAGTAGTGCCGCCTCCTTGCCAAAGTTGCGCGAGAAAGAGTGCCAGCGGATGGCGTATGGATGCGCCGCCGCGGCTTCTGCTTTCATGACGGCGAGCGTTTTGTCTGCCGAGCCATCGTCGATGAGGACTGTCTCAAAGGAGATGCCGGGGTCTTGCTGGGTCATGATGCGAACGACGCCATCGAGCTCTTTGAGAAAGATCGGAAGTGATTCCTGCTCGTTGTAGCACGGCACGACGATGGAGATGAGCGGCATAGTGGTTTACCTCTCGCTTGGCTTGGAAGTGGGGTGGCCGAGCTGGTCGTCGTAGGCGTATTTGCTGTACACGTTGACCTCCCACTGCTTTTTTTCGACCTTTGCCACGGAATCGAGGACGAATCCGGTTGCAAGGCTCAGACCGCACAGGAACATAAACGACGCGGCGAGCATGGCGGTGGGGAAGCGCGGAACGAGGCCGGTGTGGAAATACTCGACAACGATGGGCATGCCCAGGGCGAGGCCGATCACCGCAAACAGAAGCGCTACGAGGCTGAAGAACTTCAGCGGGCGGTAGTCCTTGAACAGCGTGCCGATCATCGCGACGACTTTAATGCCGTCGCTCACGGTATTGAGCTTGGACTCGGAGCCTTCCGGACGGTCGCGGTACTCGATGGGCACATCTTTGATGCGCCAGCGGTGGTCGACGGCGTGGATCGAGAGCTCGGTTTCGATCTGGAAGCCCTCGGAAAGCACGGGGAAGGTTTTGACGAACGGGCGGCTCATGGCGCGGTAGCCGGTCATGACGTCATCGAAGCTGTAGCCATAGATCCACTTGATCATGGCGCGGACCAGATTGTTGCCAAAGCCGTGGAAGGCACGCTTGTTCTCCTCGGCGTAGGTGCCGTTGGAAAGGCGGTCGCCTACGGTCATGTCGGCCGTGCCGTTAAGGATGGGCTCGCAGAGGGCTTTGGCAGCCTCGGCGGGATAGGTGTCGTCGCCGTCGACCATCAGGTAGCAATCGGCGTCGATATCGCGAAACATCTGGCGGCACACGTTGCCCTTTCCCTGACGGGGCTCAAAGCGGACCGTGGCGCCGTGCTCGGTGGCGATGCGTGAAGTATCGTCCGACGAGTTGTTGTCATAGACATAGACCGTCGCTTGCGGAAGCTCGCGGTGAAAGTCGTCGATGACTTTGCCGATCGTGAGGGCTTCGTTGTAGCAAGGGATGATGACGGCGATGGATTCAGAATTCACTCAATGCTCCTTATACTTTCAATCCTTGAAAGTATAGCCGTTTGGGCTTGGCATCCTAAGATGTGGGTTAGTTCTCCAGTTTTGTTGCGCGAATCGTTTGCATGGCCGTCGGGTCTATACTGTTCGTTTGTCAACGATTACGAGTAAAGGAGTTGCATCCGTGTCGGATCAGACAAAGCAACAAGAAACTCGCAGTCTGCCTGCGACGTTTGCTAAGAACGAATTTGAGAAGGATGCGTTTATCCTTCGTCAGCTGGTTACCAAGGATTTTAAGATCAAGTATCGCCGTAGCGTTCTGGGTGTCGCATGGTCGGTGCTCAATCCGTTGCTGATGATGATCGTCATGGCCATCGTGTTCTCGACGATTTTTGGCCAGGGCCGCAATGGCTCAATGACGCCCGAGATGTACCCGCTGTACTTGATCGTGGGTAACATTACCTTTGCCGTCATGTCCGAGTCTACGAACCAGGCCCTGACGTCTATCGTGGGCGCTGCCCCTCTGCTCAAGAAGGTTAAGGTGCACCGCTGGGTCTTCCCGGTGCAGAAGGTGCTCTTCTCGCTGGTCAACTTTGCCTTCTCGCTGGTCGCCGTCGCCATCGTCATGCTGTGGTTCCGTGTTATGCCTTCTTGGCACCTCATTCTGCTGCCGGTTTGCCTGCTGCTGCTTATGTGCTTCTGCATGGGCCTGGGCATGATGCTCTCTGCTCTTACGGTCTTTTTCCGCGACGTTATGCATCTATGGAGCGTCGTCATTACGGCGTGGACTTACATTACGCCCATCTTCTGGACGACTGACTATATTGCGCAAATGCCGCATCTCGTGCGTATCTTGATGTATGCGAACCCCATGTATAACTACCTGCAGTTTATGCGTGATATCTTCCTGTTCCAGACCACGCCCTCGCTTTTGACGTTTGGTATGTGCGTCGCTTGGGCGGTCCTTGCGCTTGTTATTGGCTACACCGTGTTCCATAAGTCCGAGCGCAAGTTCATCCTCTACATCTAAGGAGTGCTGTGATGACTGAATCTGTTGTTGATTACAGCGAGCAGCCTCTGGCTGTCGAGGTCGACGACGTCACCATGATCTTTAACATGGCGTCCGAGTCGCTGACCAACCTCAAGGAGTACTTCATTAAGCTTGCCAAGCACGAGCTGTTCTTTGAGGAGTTTAGGGCACTTAAGCACATCTCGTTCGATATTCATCGCGGCGAGGTCGTGGGTCTGGTCGGCACCAATGGTTCCGGTAAGTCTACTATGCTCAAGATTATCGCTGGCGTGCTTGAGTCTAGCGAGGGCAGCGTTAAGGTCCATGGCAACATCGCACCGCTGATTGAGCTCGGCGCCGGCTTTGATCCTGAGCTGACGGCCCGCGAGAACATCTATCTGAACGGCGCCCTGCTCGGCTATACCAAGGAGTTCATCGACGCCAACTTTGACGGCATTATCGAGTTCGCTGAGCTTCAGAACTTTGTCGACATGCCGCTCAAGAACTTCTCCTCGGGTATGGTGGCGCGTATTGCCTTTGCAATCGCGACGATTACCGAGCCAGATATTCTGATCGTTGACGAGACGCTGTCCGTCGGTGATGTGTTCTTCCAGCAGAAGTGCGAGGCCCGCATCCAGCACTTTATCCAGAGCGGCGACGTGACGGTTCTGTTCGTTTCGCACTCCATGGAGCAGGTTGAGCGCATCTGCCAGCGTGCCGTTTGGATTGAGAAGGGTGACCTTCGCATGGACGGCCCGGTCGATGAGGTCTGCAAGGCGTACCGCGAGCAGTTCAACTAGGTTATAATTACTTGCGCCTGACAGGTTTGCGCTTGCTTGGGCGTGCGGTTATTTGCTCCATTAGCTCAGTTGGATAGAGCAGGGGACTTCTAATCCCAAGGTCGACGGTTCGAATCCGCCATGGAGCACCATCGTTTATTAAGCCCGGACCGCTTGGTGGTCTGGGCTTTTTTCATCTTGTGTGCTGCGATTTTGAAGGGTTCGCCATGGGAAGCAAAAGGCTCGACTGGATCGATATTGCAAAGGGAATTGCAATGATTCTGGTCATTGTGGGGCACACCGTCCCAAATCCTTCTCCCTTGCGGCACGCGATCTTCTCGTTTCGCATGCCGGTGTTCTTTATTCTTGCCGGGTATACGTTTAGGCCGAAGCCGTGGCGCGAGCTGCTGAGTGGTTCGGTGTCGCGCCTGCTGGTGCCGTATGTGGTTCTTGCACTGGCGTGGCAGGTGCCGACGTTCTTGATGAGCGGCGCTCCTTTGACGAGCGGTACGCTGGTTGCGGGGCTTAAGACGCTTGTGTTTGCCTCGGGCGTTGATGTGCCTGGGCTTGGCGTTACCGCCGTTGGCATGGCATGGTTTTTGGCGGCGCTGTTTACGTCGCGCCTGCTGTTTAATGTGCTCGTGCGGTTGTTTGATCGCCGCGGAATTGGGGTTGTTTGGCAGGGCGTTGTCTGTGCCGCGATTGCCTTTTGCGGTTTGAGTGTGTCTCGATTAATGGGCGTTTACCTGCCGCTCGATTTGGATCTGAGCTGCTATATTGTGCTGCTGATGTGGGTTGGCTATACGGCGCGCCAAAGGAGGCTGGAGCCGAGCGTGAGCAAGCCTCTGCTGTTTATTGGAGCCGGTGTCGCTTGGCTTGTCCTTGCCGCGCTGAGTGGGCTTGAGCTTTCGAGCCGCCGCGTGGATGGGTTTGTGGCTGCAACAATTGCCGCTCTTGCCGGCAGCTACTGCGTGTGCTGGGTTTCCATGGCGCTTGAGAAACTGAAGGACGTTTCAGTTTTGGGATCCTTTGAACGAGCACTCGTGTTCTGCGGACAGGCTAGCCTCGCCATCTTTGCAATCCACGCGGTCGATTGGTTTATTCCCTGGCAGACCATGCCTCTGCTTATGACGCTGTCAGCATCGTGGCTCTTCGCATCAATTGTGCGTTGCGCCTGCGATATTGGATTGGCGTACGTAATCAAGAGGGCGTAATAACGGCGGGGAGGACCAACTTGGCCCTCCCCGCCGTATCTAG
>NZ_QSJB01000005.1:0-123394 GCF_003469285.1 Collinsella sp. AM31-2AC | reverse complement strand
CTTGCCCCCCCCCGCCGTATCTAGTCTGCCCTCAGGCACTCGGGCAAGACGCTTGCAACTGCATCCATCGCCGGCGGCTTTAGGTACTGCTCGTTGAGTTTCGCCTTTCTGTAGGCGTAGCGAGTGTCTGCCGAGTACTTGATCAATACGTCGGTGAAGAATCGCTCCCAGCTTAGGTAGTCGCGGCTTTCGATATAGCTCGAAGGATCCTTGAGAATTTTTGGAATGTCGTTACTGGGAATGAGGTCAGATTGCAGAAGTGTCCACTCAAATGATTCCGGGAGGAACAAGCGAACGTTCTTGTAAACGCGCTGTCCGATCACCTTTTCGATGTAGGGACCAAATGCTGCGCCGTCTCCAATGGCAAGAACGTTTTGCTCGGGGCATTCGTGAATTGTCCGCTTTAGATTTGCTACGCCGGTGGCGGTATAGCAGGGGATCCCGAGCCGGTTGCAAAGAACGTCGTAGAATTGATAGCCAGATTTGCTATCCTCGACAACTACGGCGTCGGGTACCTCGAATCCAACATTTAGATCCTGATACAGCATACTTGCTGTGTGGTCATATAGCGGTTTGGTCACCGAGTAGAAGCGCCTGTCGCTCTTGCGGCCATTGATTGTTTTACTTGTCGTGTTGACTAACTTCAGGATCTCATCAACGCTGTAGGGGAGCTCGTTGGCATCGCGACGAGATATCAGAACAAAATAGTTGGACGAGCCGTTTACGGCTTTGGCGAAGTCCTTTGAGTAGATAAACTCGTTGCCCTCATCTAGAAAGACGATTGAATCTTCGATGATCGACAGCTCGCGCTCCCAGCGTCTGCCGGAAAGCGTTTCGCAAGGTACGTCGCAGCTGAGTGCAACGCCGCTTTCCGGTCCTCGGTCGTTGTAGTCGCGAATCATCGAGATGAGCGTCGTTTTGCCCGTGCCGCTGTTGCCGCGTATAAAGGAAATATTGCGCTTAAACGTGAGTGTGTATTTGACCTTTGCACGCTCTACGACAACGGTATGCGTTCCCTTCATTACTCATCAACATCCAAAAAGTCATTCGTGGCGCCGACAAACTCCTGCATGTTTCTAACGATGCGGCCATCGTTATTGATGCGAATCTCAAAGCTCTTCCAGGGGAATTTCATGATGTGGTATAAGGTCACCAGCACATCCTGCTCTTTGCCGATCTTGAGTAGCCAGCGGGCACAGTTGTCTCCGCAGGTGGATGCGTTGAACACCATATTTGGGAGATTGCGCACCAGCAGCAGCGTCTTAACGCCGCCGGACAGTTCGAGTGGAGTGATTGAGCCCAGCTGCTTGCTTACGATGTTGTGGGGACCGATGAGCTCTGATCCGTCCACGCTTTTAATAATCTGTGCGGCCATAGGGTCTTCGAACCATGAGTCCAAGTATGAGTTCCTAAAATAGGTTTCGGTATCGTAGATGGAACCGGGGTAATCCCCCAGGTGAATGCTCAGCATGTGGGTCTCCAGACGTAGTGTGACTGCAACGATTATATGCCAGTAACAAAATGCCGGCAGCAGCGAGGTGCTGCCGGCGCTGGAGTTTTGTTCGTGTGAATCGGTGCTAATGTATTGATCCGCGAGGCTTACTTTTCGAGATGCTCTTTCAGCAGCTCCAACGCGTGGGCGTAGCCCTTCAGGCCCTCGCCGGTGATGGTGGCAAAGCAGGCTAGGCGTGCATAGCTCACCTGACGGAAGTCCTCGCGGGTCTCGACAGCGCTGATGTGGACCTCCACAGCCGGGATGGCGACGGCCTTGAGGGCGTCAAGGATTGCCACGCTGGTGTGCGTGTAGGCTGCCGGGTTGATGACGATGCCGTCTACCTTGCCGTAGGCCTCCTGGATCTTGTCGACGATGCTGCCCTCGTGGTTGGACTGGAAGACCTCGACCTCGTCGAAGCCCTGCGCGGCACCTGCCTCCTGGCAGATCTGGACCAGGCGGTCGTAGTTGTCACTGCCATAGATGCCCGGCTCGCGAATGCCGAGCATGTTGAGGTTGGGGCCGTTGATGACGAGTGCTTTCATGGTTGCTTCCTTTGCGGTTGGAAAACCACCACAAAGGTGCCTGTCCCCTTTGTGGTGGTTTTGGTTAGAGAGCGGATGGGAGGGTGTCGAGGAGGGCTTGGGCGGTGTTGGCGGCGCAATCGCGTGAGTCGATGATGTAGTCGGCCCAGGCGCGGTAGCGTGGCATGCGCTGCTTGGCCAGCTTGTCGATGCCATCGCGGGCGGTGATGGGGCGACCCTTGTGGGCGAGTTCGTCGAGCTTACGGTTGAGCATCGCGATCTGGCTGTTCTGGTGCAGCAGCGGGTAGTTCTCGTCGCGTGTGACCACGCCGCCGCCGGTGGAGAGCACCAGGCCGCTGCGCTTGGAGATGTCGGCCAGCGCAGCCGTCTCCTGTTCGCGGAAGGCCGCCTCGCCGCGCTCGACGATAAAGTCGGCACAGGGCATGCCCAGACGCTCCTCGAGCGCGCGATCCAAGTCGATGTGCTCGCGACCCGTGAGCTGGGCGATCTGCTCGCCCACGCGGGTCTTGCCCGAGCCCGGCATGCCAATCAGCGCGATGTTCTGCTCGCGGCGGGACAGACGCTCCGTTACGTCCAAGATACGCTTGCGCGGGGTAGCTTGGCCGGTGTAACGCTCTACAGCCTGTGCCGCCTGGGCAACAAGCATGAGCAGGCCGCCGATGCAGGGGATGCCGCGGCGCTCGGCCTCGAGCATCAGACCCGTGCGGGCGGGGTTGTAGACAATGTCGATGACGCCCTCGAGCGCATCGAGGCCTTCGAGCGTGCAGGGAGCGTCGGGGCAGTGGGGGAACATACCGGCGGGCGTGCAGTTGACGAGCAGCGTTGCATCGGACTGCTGAGCGATGTTGCTGTAATTGACCTCGCTCGTGCGACCCACGGGTACGACGATGGCACCCAGATCTCCGAGCACCATACTGGCCGTAGTACCCGCGCCACCGGTGGCACCGAGCACGAGGGCCTTCTTGCCGGCAACCTCTACGCCCAACTCCTCAACTAGGCACTGAAAACCGAAATAGTCAGTGTTGTCACCGCGCAGGCGGCCGTCGGGCAAGCGTGTGATGGTGTTAACGTTGCCCATGCGCTCGGCCAGCGGGCTCAGCTCGTCCAGGTATTCCATGACGGCGCGTTTGTAGGGGATGGTCACGTTGGTGCCTTCCCATTCGTTACCCGTCATAAAAGCCTCAAGATCTTCGGGCTCGCGCTCAAATCGCACGTACTCAAGCCCAGCGAGCTCTTTGTAGATGGTCGGGGTGTAGCTGTGGCCCAGCACACGGCCCAGCACGCCGTAGGGACGGGTTGCGGCGGTATCGGTCATCTAGAGCACCTCCGTGTAGCTGCCAAAGTAGGTGAAGCTCTCGCACACGTCATCGATGGAGTCGAGCAAGTCGTCGAGGGCCTTGCTACCAAAGGGGCAGTCCAGGTCAAAGTAGAACATAAACTCAAAGTCATGCCCGGGGATGGGACGGCTCTCGAGCTTGATGAGGTTGATATTGAGCGCGTAGAAACGCTCGAGTACGCGATAGAGCGCGCCCGGCTCGTTGGCCGTGGTAATCATAAGCGAGGTGCGGTTGGCACCGGGGTAGACGCGTGGCTCGCGGCTGATGACGACAAAGCGCGTGTAGTTGTTGTCCGAGTCCTGGATGTTGGGCTCCAGCACCTCCAGACCATAGAGTGCCGCGCAGCTGCGCGATGCGATGGCGGCAACATCGGTGCGCTCGGAGCTGGCGACCATCTCGGCCGACATGGCGGTGTTGGGGTACTTGGTGGCGTGCAGGCCGTGCGCCTCGATAAAGCTAGCGCACTGCGCGATGGCCTGACCGTGGCTGTAGACCTCGCGTATGCCCGCGAGCTTGGTGCCGGGCTTGACGAGCAAGTTGTGGTCGATCTTGAGGCGCAGCGAGCGCACGATATGGAAGTCGAACTGGGCGAGCAGGTCGTAGACGGCGTTGACCGAGCCGGCGGTGGAGTTCTCGATGGGCAGCACGCCAAACTCGCAGAAGCCATCGCGCACAGCGCGCATAACGCCTTCGAAGGTCTCGAAAAACGCGATGTCGGGCACGTCGAAGAGTTTGCACGCGGCGATCTGGCTATAGGCACCTTCCACGCCCTGGCAGGCAACGGTAGCCGTTTGAGGGAAGGCCGTGTCGGAGGCTGCAGCCGTGGCGTGGGCCTTTTGCGAGACGGTGATGCCCTTGAGCTCGTTGATGTAGCGCTGCTGCTCGGCCTTGCTCATGCTCATGAGGAGACGGAACAGGGTGATGGTCTGCGCCTCGTAGCGCTCGGGCGCGCGGCTGGCGAGGTTGTTGAGCTTGGAGCGCTCACGGGCGGGGTCGAAGACGGCCTTGCCCATCTCGATTTTTGACTTGGCGACCTCGGTGGCAATGTCCATGCGCTCGACAAAGCTGTTGAGGAGCGTGGTGTCGATGCCATCGATGGCCTGGCGGATGTCAGCAAGGTCCATGGAGACCCCTTTCACGTGTCGGGGGATGTTGAGGGGTGGGTAGTTAGCGCTGGGCGGCGTCTTCGAGGAGGGCGTCCCAGATGGCAAGAGCGGCGGCTGCCTCGGCTACGGGGACAGCTCGGGGGACGATGCAGGGATCGTGGCGGCCGTGGACCGAGAGCCCGGCATTTTCCATAGCGTCCATGTCCACCGTCTGCTGCTCGCGGCCAATGGAGGGCGTCGGCTTTACGGCCATGCGCCACATGACGGGCGCGCCGGTCGAAATACCGCCCAGGATGCCGCCGGCGTTGTTGGACTCGACCTTGATCTCGCCGGTCTCGGCATCGATGCGATACGGATCATTGTTCTCGCTGCCGCGCATGGCGGCCACGGCAAAGCCCATGCCAAACTCCACGCCCTTTACGGCGGGAATGCCAAACGCGATTTGCGCGATGCGGTTCTCGATGCCGTCAAACATGGGGTCGCCGATGCCCGCGGGAAGCCCATAAATGCCGCACTCCACGATGCCGCCGATGCTGTCGAGTTCGTCGCGTGCGGCTAGGATCTCCTCGCGCATGCGGCCGGCTGCGGCGGCGTCAATGCAAGGAAGATCGTTCGTAAGGATCGCCTTGCGGTCGGCCTCGCGATAGACCATGTCGTCCATCGGCAGGTCGGAGATGCCGCCGATCTGCGCGACGTGCGCCATCACGTTAATGCCGCGGGCCTCGAGTGCCTGCAGCGCAATGCCGCCGGCAATGCACAGGGGTGCCGTTAGGCGGCCAGAGAAATGCCCACCGCCGGCGACGTCGTGCATGTTGTGATACTTCACGCGCGCCGGAAAATCCGCGTGTCCGGGGCGGGGCTTGCGGCGCAGCTCGGAATAGTCCTTTGAGCGCGTGTTGGTGTTCTCGATAATCGCGGCGATGGGTGCTCCCGTGGTATGTCCATCGACCACACCGGCGATGATGTGGGCGGCGTCGGCCTCGCGGCGTTTGGTCGCGGTCTCGTCGCGACCGGGGGCACGACGGTCAAGGAAGGCCTGCAGCCGCTCCTGGTCAACAGCGATGCCCGCCGGGATGCCATCGAGGGAGCAGCCGATGGCGGGGGAGTGCGACTGGCCGAAGATGCTTAAGTGCAAGACGTTGCCAAAGGTCGAGGACATGCTATTCCTCCTCGAGTGTGACCTTGCCGCCCAGCAGGCGGTAGTGGTCGAAGAAATCGGGATAGGACTTGTTGACGGCCTCGGCGCCGTGGATCACGACCTCGCCGGTGGCGCGGCTCGCGGCGATCGCGGCCATCATGGCGATGCGATGGTCGTTGTGCGAATCGACTTCGCCGCCGGTGAAGGCATCGACACCCTTGATGATGAGGTCATCGCTGGCAATGCGCACCTGCGCGCCCAGCGCGGTGAGCTCGCGGGTGGTCGTGACCAGGCGGTCGGATTCCTTGATGCGCAGACGGGCGCAATCGCGGATAAAGGTGCGGCCCTGCGCCAGCGAGGCTACGGCCGAGATGACGGGCACCAGGTCAGGAATGTCGTGGGCGCTCATCTCAAAGCCGGCGAGCTTGTCGGACTTCACGGTGGCGGCGTTGGTGGAGCGCACGATGCGGGCGCCAAAGCGCGAAAGCGCGGCGAGCACGTTTCGGTCGCCCTGCGCGGAGCTCAGGGATACGCCCTCCACGGTGATGGGGTCGGCGCCGATAGCGCCGGCGCACAGCCAAAAGGCGGCGTTGGACCAGTCGCCCTCGACGGCTACGCTGCCGGGCGTGCGGTACGAGCCGCTGCTCACGCGGAAGTTCGTGACTTCGGGCTGGCCGTCCTTGGCCGGAATACGCTCGACGTTGACCTCGACGCCAAAGGCCTTCATGGCCTGGATCGTCAGGTTGATGTAGGGACGGCTCTCAATGAGGCCGGTTACCTGCACGCAGGAGGGCTGGGCCAGCAGCGGGGCTGCCAGCAGCAGGCCGGAGATATACTGCGAGCTCACGTTGCCCGGAAGCACAAAGGTGCCCGGGCGCATGCGTCCGCTCGTCTTGAGCGGAAAACCGCCCAGACCCTGTAGGTCGCAGCCGGCGGCGATGATCTCGTCCGAGAGCGGGGAGAGCGGGCGGGCGCCCAGGCGGCCCTGGCCTACGAAGGTGGCATCCGCACCCAGCGCGCAGGCGACAGGCAGCATAAAGCGGAGCGTGGATCCACTTTCGCCGCAGTCAAGCGTGCCGCCGGCAAGGGCCTTGAGCAGGCCAAACTCAACACTCTTCATGGTGGGGTGGACCTGGAAGCCGTCCTCGACGGTCTCGATGCGAGCACCCAGGGCCGTAAGGCAACGCACCGTAGCCTCGATGTCGGCGCAGGTGGTATTGCAGGTGACGTGTGTCTCGCCGTTGGCAAGCGCAGCGCAGATGATGAGGCGATGCGCCATCGACTTGGACGCGATGGCGGGAACGGTGCCCTTGAGCGGGGACGGGGTGATGCGGGCTAGCATGCGGAAGCGTCTCCCTTCTGGCCGAGGCCCTCGGCAATTAAATCGTGGAAGGTGGAAAGCGGCGTGCGGTCGATGCTGCAACGGCCAATGCCGTGCGGAATTACCAGGTCAATCGTGTCACCGGCGCGCTTTTTATCGTGCAGTGCTTCGGCAAAGACGGCGTCGGCCGAAAGCTCGCAGCGGGTCTTGAGACCGTGGCGTGCGCAGAGCTCCTCGATGCGGCCCGGCAGCTCGGCGTCGCAAATGCCGTGCAGGGCCGCGGCGCGCGTGATGATGCCCATGCCGATTGAAACGCAGTTGCCGTGTCCGAGCTCAAAGTGCTCGCAGGCCTCGACGGCGTGCCCGGCGCTGTGTCCAAAATTGAGGAGCTTGCGCTGGTTGGTTTCGCGCTCGTCGGCGACGACCACGGCGCGCTTGATGTCGATGTTGCGGGCGATGATGAGTGCTACGCGGGCCACATCGCGGTTGAGCAGCTCCAGCGTGAGCGGGGTCTTCTCCAGCTCGGCGAAAAGCTCCGGGTCGGCAATCACGGCGTGCTTGACGACCTCGCCGCAGCCGTCGGCGAACTGCTCGGGCGTGAGTGTGGCCAGACACCCCACGTCGGCGATAACCACGCTCGGCTGCCAAAAGGCGCCGGCCAAGTTCTTGCCGGCAGCCAGATCGATGGCGGTCTTGCCTCCCACCGACGAATCCACCATGGCGAGCAGGCTCGTGGGGATCTGCACAAACTTGCAGCCGCGCATGTAGGTGGCGGCCACAAAGCCCGCCACGTCGCCCACGACGCCGCCGCCGAGTGCCACGATCACGTCGGAGCGCGAAAGCTCGTGCTCGGCCACAAACTCCAAAATGGCAACGTAGGTCTCGGCGCGCTTATGGGCCTCGCCGGCCTCGAAGGTGCAGATGCTCACCTCGTAGCCTGACGCCTCCAGGCTCTGCTTAACGGGTATCTGGTAGAGCGGGCCCACGTTGGTGTCTGTCACGATGACGGCGCGGGTGCCGCCGGCGGTGGCGCGCACAAGCGGCCCCGCCTGCTCCAGCAAAAACGTGCCAACATGCACCTGGTAGGGGCGTGCAGTGTCGATATCGATGGTAATCGCCATAAGCTTCGGTCCTTTCGACCTGGCGTGATGGGTTGTCTAGTGGGAGGCCTCGTCGTCGAGTGCGCGCTTAATGCGGTCGCCCTCGGCAAGGAGATTCTCCAGATAGCGCTGGTCGCGGTCCTTGAGCGCGCGGCTGTAGGCGCCAAGCGATTCGATCAGATGGTCGATCTCGAAGGCGAGCGCGTCGGCGTCGTCGATCATGAGCTCGGACCACATTTGCGGGTTGAGGTGCGCCACGCGGGTGAGGTCGCGGTAGCTGCCGGCCGAAAAGCCGTGGTGGACCTGAGCGGTCGGGCTCTTAACATAGGCGTTTGAGACGACATGCGCGAGCTGGCTCGTAAAAGCGATGACGCGGTCGTGCTCGGCGGCGCTGGTCACGCTGAACTTGCCAAAGCCCAAGGGGCGCACCATCTCGCGCACCTGGCCTAAAAGCTCCAGCTTGAGCGCATCGTCCACTGCGGGCGGCACGAGCACGAGTGGGGCGCCCTGGAACAGGTCGGCGCGGGAATGCGCGTAGCCCGAGAACTGCGTGCCCGCCATGGGGTGCGCGCCCACAAAGTAAAAACCGTGCTCGCGGGCAAGCTCAAAGGCGCGCTCGCACACGATGCCCTTGACGCCTACGGTGTCGATCACCACGGGGCCCATGATGGCCTCGGTGTCGGTGGCGTCGGCGAGTGCCTGGGCGTGCGCCTCGAGCCACTCGATGCAGGCCTCGGGGTAGCATGCCAGGACGATGATGTCGCACTCGCCGAGCGTCTCGTCGTTGAGCTCGCCGGCAACGGTGCCCATGCTGGCGGCCGTCATGACGTCGTCATCGGGGTCCCAGGCCAGCACACGGACGCCCGCCTGCGCATAGCCGCGGGCAAAACTGCCGCCGATGAGGCCCAGGCCCACGATGCCGGCGCACTTGGGGCCACCCTGGTTAACGCGTGCGTTTCTCACCGTGCCCATGGGCTACTCCTGAACGGTTTCTTGGCAGACGACCTCGCGGATGGCGCGGATGCGGCGCATGGTGTCGTCGAACTGGTCGGGGGTGAGGGCCTGAGCGCCGTCGGACCAAGCATGGCTCGGGTCGTCGTGGACCTCGATCTCCAGACCGTTGGCGCCGCAGGCGGTCGCCGCGAGCGCCATAGGCTCAACGTAGCGGGTGTAGCCGGTGGCGTGGCTGGGGTCGGCAACGACGGGCAGGTGCGACAGGTGGTGGAGCACCGGCACGGCGTTGAGGTCGAAGGTGTTGCGGGTGCGGGTCTCGAAGGTGCGGATACCGCGCTCACACAGGATGACGTTGTCGTTGCCCTCGCTCATGATGTACTCGGCAGCCATGAGCAGCTCGTCGACGGTGCCGGACATGCCGCGCTTGAGCAGAACCGGGGTCTGCGTCTTGCCGACCTCCTTGAGCAGGGGGAAATTCTGGGCGTTGCGAGCGCCAATCTGCATGACGTCAATCTTCTTGTCGAGGAAGACCTGCACGTCGCGCGGGTCCATGATCTCGGTGACGATCGGCATGTCGAGCTCGGCGGATGCCTCGCACAGCAGGTCCAGACCGGCGGGGCCCATGCCCTGGTAGGCGTACGGGGAAGTGCGGGGCTTGTAGGCGCCGCCGCGCAGCATCGTGGCGCCGGCTGCCTTCACGCGGCGGGCGATGCGGATGAGGTTCTCGCCCTCGACGGAGCACGGGCCGGCGATGACCTGGAACTGGTCGCCGCCGATCTTGACGCCGTGGCCGCAGTCGATGACGGAGTCCTCGGGGTGGAACTTGCGGTTGGCGCGCTTGAACGGCTCGGAGACGCGCTGCACGCGCTCGACGACGTCCATGGACTCGAGCAGGAATGGGTCGATCTTGGTCGTATCGCCCACCAGGCCGATGATCGTCTCGTTCTCGCCGCGCGAGACGTCGGTCTTCAGGCCCTTTTTCTCAATCCAGCTGACGATATGGCTGACGGCCTCGTCGCTGGCGCTCTGCTTTAAAATTGCAATCATGGTGTGCCTCTCACCTCGATGGATAACCCTTGCAAAAACGGCCCGCATCGCGAGCCGTGTATATATGGTGCATGAGAGTTTATACTATCTGATTCGCTTTTGCCTTCTAAAGTGAGCCGTTGCGCCGCGTCTTCCCCGGAATTGCAAAGCTTTTTCTTTTATTTTGATAGCCCGTGGTGCACTTGGGTATAATGCCAAACGTTGGCCCTATTAGCTCAGGGGATTAGAGCGTCTGCCTCCGGAGCAGAAGGCCGTTGGTTCGAATCCAACATGGGGCACCATCGAACGTGAGACCGTCCGAACCTCGCATGGTCCGGGCGGTTTTTCTTATACCGACGCGACGTGATGGGACGTGGTATGGCAGCAACGGATATCGAGCGCGGACTCTCGACCGCCGAGGTCGAGGAGCGCATCGCCGCCGGTAAGATCAACCGCAACATGGAGCTCAAGACCAAGTCGGTCAAAGAGCTCATCATCGAGAACCTCTGCACGCTGTTCAATTTGATCAACGTGATTTTGGCGTTCCTAGTCATTTTGACCGGTTCGTTTAAGAATCTGACGTTCCTGTTCGTAGTGTTCCTCAATACTGCTATTGGCGTCATCCAGTCCATGCGTTCCAAGAAGATGGTCGATAAGCTCACGCTGCTGACCTCCAAGAAGGCCATTGCGGTGCGCGACGGCGCCGAGGTGGAGCTCGACCTGGACCAGATCGTGCTCGACGATATCATCCGCCTGGGGCGCGGCGACCAGATTCCCGCTGACGCCGTGGTGGTTTCGGGCGAGGCGCTCGTGAACGAGAGCCTGCTGACGGGTGAGAGCGACCTCATTAAGAAACAGCCCGGTTCCGAGCTCATGAGCGGCAGCTTTATCGACTCGGGCCTGCTGCGCGCCCGCGTGATCCATGTCGGCGCCGACAACTACGTGGCCAAAATTAATAACGAGGCGAAGTACGTCAAAAAGGTCAATTCCGAGATCATGAACGCGCTTAACGCCATCGTGCGCTTTGCGAGCATCATCATGATCCCGCTCGGTTTGGCGTTGTTTGCCTCGAGCGTGAGCGAGCTGTGGGATGCCGCGGGAACCCCAGGCAATAGCGCGCTTTCGTGGTGCTTCTCCGAGCTGTTGGCTGGTCATGTGCCTTCGTCGGCGCTGCTGTCCACGGTGGGCGCCCTGCTGGGCATGATCCCGCAAGGCCTGGTGCTGCTGACCTCGTCGGTGCTCGCCATCGCCACGGTGCGCCTGGCCCGCCGCAAGGTACTCGCGCAGCAGCTCTACTGCATTGAGACGCTCGCGCGCGTCGACGTGCTGTGCCTGGACAAGACGGGCACCATCACGTCGGGCCGCATGGAGGTCGAGGGTACCTATCCGCTGCCGGTCGAGGGTATGGGTGCGGGGGAGGGCGACGCCGCCGTTCCCGTCGATACCACGGTGCTCGATTTTGCGCTGGCTAACGTCGCACGTGCGACCTCGGCCGATGCCAACGAGACCTGTCAGGCGCTGCTCAACTATTACGCCGACCGTCCGGTCGAGGTGTCCGAGCCGCTGTCGGTCATTCCGTTCTCGTCTTCCAAAAAGTGGAGCGGCGCGTCGTTTGCACAGGGCTCATATGTGATGGGTGCGGCGCAGTTTGTGCTCTCTGATCGTGCGTTTGCCCAGGTCGAGAACCGTGTCGCCGAGCTTGCCGATACCTGCCGCGTGCTCGTGGTGGCGCGCGTTGACGGCTTTACGCCCGATGGCGATATGGTGGGCGAGGCCGAGCCCGTGGGCTTTGTGACCATACGCGACGAGATCCGTACCTCGGCGGCCGAGACCATCGGCTACTTTAACGAGCAGGGCGTGACTCTCAACGTGATCAGTGGCGACGACCCGCGTACGGTGTCGTCGATCGCGCGCGTGGTGGGCGTGCCGGGGGCGGACGCTTATGTGGACGCCACGACGCTCGATACGCCGGCCAAGCTCGATGCCGCAGTGGACCGCTACCATGTCTTTGGTCGTGTGACCCCGCAGCAGAAGCGCGAGCTCGTGCAGGCGCTCAAGCGCCGCGAGCACACCGTGGCCATGACAGGCGACGGCGTCAACGACGTGCTGGCGCTCAAGGAGGCCGACTGCTCCGTGGCCATGGCGGCCGGCTCCGATGCCGCGCGTAACGTGGCCGAGATCGTGCTCGTCGACAACGACTTTGCCTCGATGCCCGCCGTGGTGGCCGAGGGCCGTCGCTCCATCAACAACCTGCAGCGTTCGGCTTCGCTGTTCCTGACTAAGACGCTGTTCTCGATGGGCCTGGCGGCGCTGTGCATCGCACTGCCGCCGTACCCTTTCGAGCCGATTCAGATGACGCTCATCAACTTCTTCTGCATTGGCGCGCCGGGCTTTGTGTTGGGCCTGGAGCCCAACAATGCTCGCGTGAAGGGGTCGTTCCTGACGAACGTGCTCAAGCGGGCACTGCCGGCGTCGCTTGCGGTCATTTTGGCCGCGGCGCTCGATATCTTTGTGGCGCGCGTGTTCGGCTTTAACCAGCTCACGCTGTCTACGATGTGCCTACTTACGTCGTGCGCGGCGAGTGTCAGCCTGATCTGGCGTATCTCGCAGCCCCTCACGCCCTTACGTGTGGCGCTCTTTGTGTTTGTAGTTGCCGGCATCCTGACGGGCGTTATCGGATTCCCGAAGCTGCTGTCTATTGCCAACCTGTCGATGGGCCAGATGGTTATCTTGGCTGTCATCGTGGTCATCACCTGCTCGGTGTTCTTTAAGCTCGCCACGATGATGGATTCGCTCAAGCCGCGTCGTCGTCATGCCGCAACTGGTTTTGGCCGCGGTGTGCGCGTCCGCTTGGGTCGCGGTGGCGGCAAGGTGAGCTCGACGGGTTCGACGGCCGAGCGTTTTGCCAAGCGCGTCGCCGCCGACATGGCGCAGCGCCGCGAAGCTCGCACCGTTCGTGAGGCCGAGGCCCGCGCACTCGAGGGCGTGGCCCAGGCCCAGCCCAAGAAAAAGAAGAGTACCGGAGTCAAGCGCTCCCGCGTAACCAAGTCCGCCCAAGGCATCAAAGTCTCGATGCCGAGCAAAAAGAAGAAGTAACTACGCGCCCTGGCGATGTTGAATTGGTGCCTTGCTCCTGTGGGGCCTTGGCGATGTTATGCTCTAACCTCGATTGTTTGAATTGCTTCGAAAAGAGGATGCCGTGATCTGTCCGCATTGCCTTAAGACCATCGAGGACGGCGCCTCGTTCTGCCCCTACTGCAACGCCTATGTGGGTCCGGGCGATGGTCCCGAGCACACCGAGTTCGTGTTCTGTGAGGGCTGCGGTGCCCGTCTTTCTCCGCATGATCGTACGTGCCCCAAATGCGGACGCCCCGCTCCGGGTATCCTCTCCGAGGACGCGGCCGCATCCGACCTGGCAGCGGGCCGCACGGCGGGCTTTCCGCGCCTAACGCAAGAGCAGATCGATACCGAGGTGCCGCATGCGCCGGCCTCTGCCGCTGCGGTGCTTTCGGACGCCGCCGACCCCAATGAGACCTGCGTGCTGCCGGCTTTCGATAAGGATTTCGGTATCCCCAAGGTCGATATTCCCATGCCCGTTTCCCTGCATGACGATGCTCAAAAACCCAAGCGCAAGGTGCACCCCGACGAGGACGCCTATCACAAGCACAAGCGTCATATTCCCAAGCCGCTTATCGTCATCGCGGTCCTTGCCGTCGTTTGCGGCGGTGCCTATTGGTTCGTGACGACCGATCCCATGGGTGTCATGCCCGGCTTCTACGACCAGTTTGGCCAAGCTGCACAAACCACCTTCCCCACGCGCCAAAAGGGCGAGGCGACTGAGGACGATACCAAGCAGGGCGATTCTGCCGAGGTGGTCCAGGAAGAAACCGTGCTCACCGATGATCAGCTCTATACCAGGCTCGACGGTCTGTATCAGACCATCGTGTCCTACGCTGACGAAGACCAGATCGGCGAGGTCATCGATTCCTTTAACAACGGCTATCTCCGAACGCCGCTGTCCACCCGTCAGGAGCTGTCGCAGAGTGCCTACGCCCTGCGCGACCAGATCAAAAAGACGCAAGATGAGCTCAACAACCTTAAGTACCAGGACGATTCGGTCTATGCGGATGACATCGCCCACTTAAAGCAGCTTGCCGAGTGGATGTATGAGCGCGTCGACGTGATCTGCCAGAGCTGGGATATTTCGCTGGCCATTCCCGATGGCGAGTCGATGAGTTCCCACCAAAGCGAGATCCTGGCGCCCATCGCGCAGGGCGGCAATAGCGCGCTGAACCAGTACGATGCCAATGTGGGTTCCTGGAAGCCGCAGCAGCGTTCCTAAAACTAGTTCGCCATAGTCGGCATAACCTACGTGCGCAATTGATGTAAGCCCGTGCTTATTGCTACAATTCGTACAAATATGCTTTAAACGCACGAGGAAGGAACCACATGTTTGGTTTTAAGAAAGAGCTCTACACGCCCGAGTATCAGCTTGTCGGCGACGAGTGCGCCGTAATCGAGACGTCGAAGGGTGCCATCAAGGTCAAGTTTGACGGCGAGGGCGCTCCCATTCATGTCGCGAACTTCTGCGAGCTTTCCACGATGGGTTTCTATGATGGCCTTAAGTTCCATCGCTATGTGCCCGGTTTTGTTATCCAAGGTGGCGACCCCAATACCCGCGACATGTCCGGCGCCGACGTCGCCGCCGGTCTTGAGGGCCCCGACGGCATGCCCGGTACCGGTGGCCCCGGCTACTGCATCAAGGGCGAGTTCGCCACCAATCCGCGCAACAGCCATGTCGATGGCGCCCTTGCCATGGCACGCTCCATGGACCCCGATTCCGCGGGTTCGCAGTTCTACTTCTGCCTGGGCGCCCAGCATAACCTCGATTCCGGTTACACCGTCTTTGGTACCACGGTCGAGGGTCTCGATGTGATTTCGCAGCTGCGTGCCGGCGACGAGATCGTCCATGTCGAGATCGTTCACGAGTAAAGGGGACTTCCTTGAATAGCCAGCTGATCCAACAGGGCCGCGCCGCTTACCGCGCGGGTGATTTTTCCGCTGCAGCCCAGATGCTTGGGGCGGCAAAGACTCCCGATGAGATTATGGGCGAGGCAGATCACCTTCGTGGCAACGCCTTGATGCACCTGGGCATGTATGCCGAGGCCGCCGAGGCCTATGCCGCCGCCCTCAACGACGGCACCTACGGCAAGCGCGGCGCGCTGCTCACCAACCGCGGCAAGGCGCTTGCCGCCGTGGGCGACTACACGACGGCCGCTCAGGCGTTCTCTGCTGCTACGCAGGATGCTTCCTATGCCACGCCGTTCAAGGCCTATCTGGGCCTGGGCAATGCGCTGTTCCAGTCGGGCGACTATGCCAACGCAGGAACCGCCTTCCGTCAGGCTGCCATCGACGGTGCCAATCCGGCTCCTGCCGCCGCACTCGGCGAGCTCGGTCGTTGCTTCATTAAGCTCGGCCGTCCGGCGGATGCCGTGGAGACCTACCGCACGGCTATCGACTTCGCCGGCCCCCGCGACGACACGCGTGCGCTCAACGCCGGCATGGGTCAGGCGCTTTCTGCCGCCGGCCGTCCCTCCGACGCACTCGACGCCTTTAACGCCGCTACTGCCGATGACATCTACCAGCTCACCTCCGAGCAGGCCGATGAGCTTGCCCGCGTGCAGGATTCGCTTGCTGCGCTGTCTGCCCAGACGGCTATGGCCACGGCTCCGGCGCCCGCGATGGACGCTCCTGCCGTCGATCCGCTCGATCCTACGGGCGCGACCGGTCAGTTTATGCCCGATCCCTCGGACACCGGCTTCTTTACGCTGTCCGAGTCCGAGATGGTCCAGCAGGACCGTCAGGATCGTAAGCAGGCCAAGGTCCGTCGCCGCCATCGCCACACGGGCCTCAAAGTCTTCATCGTGCTGCTTCTGCTCATTTTGATCGCCGCGGGCGGTCTGGGCTTTGCCTACACGCGCGGCTTTGGCTTCCCGTCTCAGGAGTCTGTCGTTACCGATCTGTTCCAGGCTGCCGGTGACGGTGACACCGCAAAGGCCGAGTCTTGCCTGGCCTCGAGCCTGTCCGAGGACGCTAAGTCGATGATCATCTCCTCGATTCCGCAGGGTGCCACCGTGTCCGTCGAGGGCATGGATCAGTCCATGACCGAGACGACCGCTAAGGTGAAGGCATCGCTGTCCAAGGGCGGCGAGCAGGAGTACACCGTCAAATTCGTGCGCTCCGACAATCATATCGGCTGGGCCGTTTCTTCGCTCGATATGGATTTCTCGGCTGCTGACAACCAGTAGTGACCTTATGGGATTTAGCTTTGCCCGGCGCTTCACCGCAAGTGAGGTGCCGGGCTTGCGCTAGTATGATGAGCTAGTAGTTTTCCAGCAATCATCCAACACATCAGGAGTTGCGTTGTTTTCTTTGATGGATATGTTCTTCGGTAGCTATGCGGGCGATCTTGCCATCGACCTCGGCACCGCAAATACGCTTGTCTCCGTGCGCGGCAAGGGCATCGTCATTCGCGAGCCCTCCGTTGTCGCCATCGACAAAAACGACGAGCGCATCCTGGCGGTCGGTATCGAGGCAAAGCGCATGCTCGGCCGTACGCCCGGCAACATCGTGGCCGTTCGTCCCCTGAAGGACGGCGTCATCGCCGACTTCGATGTTACCGAGGCCATGCTTCGCTACTTTATCGATAAGGCGTCCGAGAAGCGCTATCCGTGGACTCCGCGTCCGCGTGTTGTCGTCTGCGTTCCCTCCGGTGTCACGTCGGTCGAGAAGCGCGCTGTCTTTGAGGCCACGATCCAGGCCGGTGCCCGCCAGGCCTATCTGATCGAAGAGCCTATGGCCGCCGCTATCGGCGCCGACCTGCCCGTCGAGGAACCCACCGGCTCCATGGTCATCGACATCGGCGGCGGTACCACCGAGGTCGCTGTTATCGCTATGGGCGGCATCGTCGTCTCGCAGTCCATCCGTATTGCCGGCGACGAGTTCGATCAGGCCATCCTCACGCACGTTCGCGATGCCTACAACCTGGCCATCGGCGAGCGTACGGCAGAGGACATCAAGATCAAGGTCGGCTCCGCCGTGCCGCTCAAGGACGAGCTCGACGTCGAGGTCAACGGCCGCGACGTGATCACCGGTCTGCCCAAGACCGTGCGCATCGAGAGCGAGGAGATTCGTCGCGCGCTCAACAAGCCGCTCGACGAGATGGCCAAGGCCGTCAAGGACGCACTCGACGCTACGCCTCCCGATCTTGCCTCGGACCTTATGTACTACGGCATTTTGCTGACCGGTGGCGGCGCGCTGCTGCGCGGTCTCGACGTGCGCCTGCGCGATGAGACCGGCGTTTCGGTCAACGTCAGCCCCACGGCGCTCGATAACGTTGTTAACGGCTGTGCCCGCGTGCTCGAGGCCAATGCGTTTGATGGCGGCTTCGTCCAGACCAATGCTTAATTTCCAAAAGGTGGATTCCATTTGGCACGATCTTCGGGTTTCTCCACAAATCTGAATACCAAGCGACAATCAACGGGTATGCGCCCGTTGATTGTTTTCAGCCTGATTTCGGTGTTGCTGCTCACGTTTTACATCCGCGAGGGCGAGGCAGGACCGATTCATGCCGTGCGCTCGGGCGTGACGACGATTACCTCGCCGGTGCGCTTTGTGGGCTCGGCTGTGGCGGCTCCCTTCAATGCGATCGGTAACGTGTTCTCTAACCTTACGGCGTCGCAGGACACGCTTGACGAGCTTAAGAAACAAAACGAGGAACTGACCTCTAAGGTTGCCGAGCTCTCCGAGGCTCAAAAGACCGCCGAGCGACTGGAGGGGCTGGTCGGCCTGCAGTCGACCTACAACCTCAAATCAACCGCAGCTCGTATCGTCGGCGCTTCGGGCGATGCCTGGACCTCGACCGTCACCATCGATAAGGGTTCTGCCGACGGTCTTACCATCAACATGCCTGTGACGAGTTCTGCCGGTGTCATAGGCCAGATTATCGAGGTCTCGGCCAAGACGTCCACCGTGCGCCTGATTGGCGATGAGAACTCGGGCGTGTCCGCTATGGTGCAGGACACGCGCGCCCAGGGCATGCTGCAGGGTCAGGCTGACGGCACGCTGCGTCTTGAGTACGTGAGCGTCGATTCCGACGTTAAGGTTGGTGACATCATCGTGACCTCGGGCATTGGCGGTGTGTTCCCCAAGGGTCTACCGCTCGGCACCGTCTCGTCTGTTGAGAAATCGGCTAACGACGTGTACTACACCATTGTGGTGCGCGCCCAGACGACGGCCGAGAACAACGAGGAAGTGCTGGTCATTACCTCGCTGACCGACGAACAGTCGGCCTCGGATGAGGACGTGAACACGGCCAACAGCACGCCGCAGGGAACGTCGCGCGATGCTGCGACCAAGACGAAGGACGAGAGCCCGGATGACAGTTCCGACACGTCCGAGACGACCGATTCCGGCTCGAGCGAATAGGGGGCATGTCCATGGATCTACACGAGCAGGGGATGAGCTCCCGCACGTTTGTAATCGCCGCCATTGTGTGCGTGCTGCTGCAGGCAGGCCTGGCACCGCAGATCTCCATTGCGGGCGGTCGCGTCAACTTTATGATTATCCTGGTGTGCCTAAGCGTGTTCTCGGGCGACCCGACCCGTGCCGTCGTGTGCGGTTTTTGCAGCGGCTTGTTCTATGACCTTTCCGCTGCCGTGCCGGTGGGCGTTATGTCGCTCCTGCTGACCGTGGGTTCTTTTGCCCTGGTGCATAGCGCCGCCGGTCAGACGGGCGGTACTCCGAGTGCGCGCGGCATCACTGTGGGCGCCTTCGCGTTCGTCATTAATGTGATCTACAGCATCATCTTGCTGTTTATGGGTTTGGAGACGAGCTTTGTCGTGGCGATCTTCGGCCATGCGCTGCCGTCTTCGATCCTGACGGGTCTGGTTGCCATTCCGTTTTTGATGTCCGGCGTCGTGCCGCAGTCCGGTTATGGATTCTCCGCACGTGGCGGACGCCAGACGGGCATGCGCTTTAAGCCCAAGACCCGTAAGCTCAAATAGGGGAGGCTCGTAGATGTCTTCCCAGATGACGGTTATTATCGCCGGTATCGTGCTGGTTGTGGCCATCGTGGTCGCACTGGTCATCATGCGTCGCGGCGATTCTCGTTTTACCTACGATACGCAGCATGGAACGGCCCCGCGCGCCACCGAGGGCGAGGGCAATACCGCGGCGACCGCCTTTAAGGGCCGCTTCTCCATCCTCACCACGGGTGTGGGCGCGATGTTCGCGGCGCTTGCCGTCAAGCTGTGGGGCATGCAGATGGTCTCGTCGGACTATTACGAAAAGCAGGCTAATAGCAATCAGACGCGCACCGTTACCACACCCGCTGTGCGCGGTCGCATCCTCGACCGCAATGGCGTGGCGCTTGTCCAGAACCGTCCCTCACTTGCTGTCGTGGCCTATCGCGACCTTGCTGAGGATGAGGTTCTGGTTCGTCATCTTGCCAACGTGCTCGGTATGCCCTACGTGGCGGTGCTGCGCAATATTCAGGACAATTCCGAGGGCGCCCAGAGCCTGCATACCATCGCGACGGACGTCCGTCGCTCCACGGTTGCCTATATTCAGGAGCACGCCGGCGAGTTCCCGGGCGTCAAGATTGCCGAGCGTACCGAGCGCCAGTATCCATATGGCGAGACGGCATGCCATATCTTGGGATATACCGGCACCATTACCTCCGAGCAGCTCGAGGCCCAGAATAAGAAAACCTCTGGCGATGATGATGCTTCTGCTGGCAAGATTACGTACCAGTCGGGCGATATCGTGGGCCAGGCGGGTGTTGAGAGCTACTACGAAAACCTGCTGCAGGGTATTCGTGGCGAGCAGACCGTCAAGGTCGATGCCTCGGGCAATGTGACCGGTCAGGCCGGCGCCGTGCCCGCCAAGGCCGGCTCCGACATTAAGCTCACGCTCGACCTTAAGATCCAACAGGCCTGTGAGACGGCGCTGGCGAGCGCCATCGAGCTTGCCAAGACCACTGGCTACAGCAATGCCGGCAACGGCGCTGTGGTGTGTCTCGATCCCAACAATGGCGAGATCCTGGGCATGGCGAGCGAGCCCAAGTTCGATCCGTCCGTCTTTATCGGCGGCGTCTCAAATGACGTGTGGACCGAGCTCAATGATGACAAGGGTTCGCACCCGCTGCTCAACCGCGCCATTAGCGGACAGTACATGTCGGCCTCGACCATCAAGCCGCTCTCGGCACTGGCCGGTCTTGAGTTTGGAACCTACACTTCAACGCAGACAACCAACTGCACGGGCTATTGGACGGGCCTGGGCAAGGCTTGGGGCAAGCGCTGCTGGCTGACGTCTGGACACGGCACCATGACGCTGCAGTCGGGTATCGCCAACTCGTGCGACCCCGTCTTCTACGACATGGGCAAGGCCTTCTTTTATGACGAGCAACATTCCGAGGGGCTGCAGGAGGTCTTTCGTCGCTGGGGCCTAGGCAAGACCTGCGGTATCGATCTGCCGAGTGAGGGCGCGGGCCGTATTCCCGATGCCGAGTGGAAAGAGTCGTACTTTACCGACGCCTCTGCCGAGGACCGCAAGTGGAATGCCGGCGATATGACCAACATTGCCATCGGCCAGGGCGACATCCTGGTGACGCCTCTGCAGATGGCATGCGCCTACATGGGCCTCGCCAACGGCGGTAAGCAGTACGTGCCTCACGTGTTTTTGTCTGCCGTGTCGCGCGATGGCGACGGCGATGCCTATAAGTACAACGGCAAAGGCAAGAAGAAGCGCCTGGAGGCCAAGATCAACAGCGATTCGGATTTGACTCTTGTTCGCAACGGCATGCACGATGTGATTTACACGGCATCGACGTCCCTGGCGGCTCACTTTGGCACCCTGACGCCGCAGGTATACGGCAAGTCGGGCACGGGCGAGAAAAGCGGCGAGGACGAATACGCGTGGTTCTGCGCCTATGCGCCGGCCGATGATCCCAAGTATGTCATCGCTACTGTTCTGGAGCAGGGCGGCGGTGGCTCAGATACCGCGATGCATGTCGTGCGCGATGTGCTCGGCGTGATTTATGACGAGCCCGATACCTCTTCGGCCTCGGGCGATTCTTCGGTTCGATAGGAGGTTGCGATGGATTTTTCTCCGGCGGATCTGTTCCGTTCAACCAAGACCGGCTCTCGCAGCAGCCTGGACCGCGTCAACAAGCAACTTTCGGCCTCGCGCGGCACGTTTCGCCAAAAGGTGCATATCGGTGTGCTCGTGGCTACAGTGGCGCTCGTCGCCTACGGTGCCATCATTATCTGGTCGGCTTCGCAGTTTAAGGCCGATGCTTCGTTCTCACGTCATCTTCTGGGAATTGGCATCGGGGCGGTGCTGGCGGTGCTGGTCTGGCGTACCGACCTGCGCGGTATTTCCAATTTCTCGACAGCGTTGCTCGTCATCGACCTGATCGTTATCTTCTCACCCAAGATTCCGGGTCTGTCCTATACAGGCGGTCTGGGCATGACGGGCTGGATCAAGATTCCCGGTATCGGCTTGACATTCCAGCCGGTTGAGCTTGCCAAGCTTATCACCATCTTCTTTATCGCCACGCTTGGCTCGCAGTATAACGGCCGCATCGATACCGTTCGCGACTACGTTAAGCTCTGCGGCATGCTGTCCATCCCGTTTTTGGCCGTCGTCGCCATGGGCGACCTGGGCTCGGGCCTGGTCGTGCTGGTCTCGGGCGCCATCGTCATCTGCATGAGCGGTGCGCGCCGCGAATGGGTGCTGTCGACCCTGGCCCTGCTCGTGGGCCTGGTGGCCCTCGTCCTGGCGCTCGATTCGGTCTTTGATTCGTTGCTCGGCCACGATGTGCTCATCAAGCAGTATCAGATGAACCGCCTGACGGTCTTTATCGACCCCGATAATGCCGATTCGGACGATGCCTACAACCTGCAGCAGTCGCTTATCGCCGTTGGCTCGGGTGGCTTCTTTGGTAAGGGTTTGGGCCATGCGACGCAGTCGGCCGGCGGCTTTCTGCCTGAGTTCCACACCGACTTCGTCTTCGCCTTCCTGTCCGAGACCTTTGGCTTTTGCGGTTCCTTTTTGCTCCTATGCCTCTACGTGCTGCTGATCTTTTCGACGATTCGCGTCGCCTTTAAGTGTGAGTCGCTGTTCTTGCGCCTATCGTGTGTGGGCATCGTTGGCATGTGGGCGTTCCAGACCTTCGAAAACATCGGCATGTGCATTGGCATGATGCCGATTACCGGTATTCCGCTACCGTTTATTAGCTTCGGTTCGTCTTCGATGATGATTCAGCTGCTGACGGTGGGTATCGTACAATCCATATGGCGGCATCGTTCGGGCGCCGCGTAACCGCTGGAGGGGTTTGCTATGAAAATTCCCGTAGATAAGCTGACCCGCGCTTTTAAGATGGGCGCGTCCGTTAAGAAGGATTCCGATACGCCGGTGCGCGTCTCGGTCTATTTGGATTCGTCCGCCTCGCGCTTTCTGGCCGAGACGGTGCGTGACGCCTTTGTGCCGCAGACGACCTCGGGCATTGTGCGCGTCGAGCGTCTGGGGGAGGAGCGAATTGCTCCAAAGACCGATACCGATGTGGTACTGGTGCTCTCGTGCGGTTCCGACCGCTTGGAGAGTGCCGTGCAGGAGCTCGTGATCGCCGGCGCGCCCGTGTGCGTGCTTGCCGAGTCAGCTGTGGAGGTGCCGTTTATCGAGGAGTCCACGCCCATGCTCGGCGTGGTGGCGGCAACCGATAAGACGTATCTGCTCGAGACGCTTGCCCGCTGGATTCTCGATCGCACCGAAAAGGAAACGGCTTTTGCGGCGAACTTTGCCTTCATGCGCATCGCAGCGGCCAATCGTATCATCACCTCGTGCGCGCTCACTAATATGGCGACCGGTGCGCTGGTGTTTTTGCCGGGCGCCGATTATCCCGTTATGGCGCTGGCGCAGGTGGGCATGCTCTTTGAGCTCGCTGCCGTCTTTGGACGCGGCATTAAGCCTGAGCGCGGCTACGAGGTCGCGGGCGTGCTTGTCGGCGGTCTTGTGATCCGCGCGGTCACCCGCGCGCTCGTCAAGCAGACGCCGCATATTGGGTTTGCCGTCAAGGCGCTCACTGCTGCCGCGGGCACCTATGGCATGGGCCGTGCGCTCGTTTCGCTCTACGAACGCGATGTCGACTACAGCCGTGCCAACGAGGTGGTTACTGCCACGTTCTCCCGCGTTCGCGATCTGGTGACCACGGTCGCGGGCGCTACCCGTCCTATGGCGTCCTATCAGGACACATCAGATCTCGCTGCTTAGGGGTTTTCCGTTGCGCGTTCCGTACCAAGATTGTTTTCATTTAATTGAGCCGTTGCTCGCCAAGGTCGAAAAGCCGAGTCGCTATATCGATCACGAGTGGGGCACGCTTTCCAAGGCCGATGCCGACTACCGTTGCTGCCTGATCTACCCGGATGTGTACGAGGTTGGTCTGCCCAACCAGGGTATCGCCATCCTCTACAACATCCTTAACCAGGCCGAGGGCATCTCCTGCGAGCGTGGCTATGTGCCGTGGCCCGATATGGGTGACGCTATGCGCGAGGCAGGCATTCCGCTGCTCTCGCTCGAGGGTGCAGCGCCGGTCGCTTCGTTTGATATCGTCGGCCTGCATGTGCCGCACGAGATGGCGGTGACGAACTTCCTTGAGGCACTCGACCTCGCTGGCATTCCGCTGTTAGCGGCCGACCGAGGTGAAGACGACCCCATCATCATCGCCGGCGGTCCCTCGGTGTACAACCCCGAGCCGTACGCGGCCTTCTTCGATGCCATCCTCATCGGCGAGGGCGAGGAATCGCTGCTCGAGACCTGCCAGCTGCATCGCCGCCTGCGCGACGAAGGAGTCCCGCGCGCGCAGATTGTTGAGCAGCTTGCATCCATTGCCGGCAACTACGTGCCGTCGCTCTATGAGGTTCGTCACGACGAGCCCTGCTCGCCGCATGGCTACACCGTGCCGCGTGAGGGCAAGGATGCGCCGACCGTGGTCTACAAACGCGTCGTCGAGGATTTCGGCGCCACGAATCCGCTGTCGCAGTCGTGCGTACCCTATGCGCAGCTGGTCCACGACCGCCTGTCTATCGAGATCCTGCGCGGCTGCGCCCGCGGCTGTCGTTTTTGCCAGGCCGGCATGACGTATCGCCCGGTGCGCGAGCGCTCGGCCGACCAGATCGTCTCGTCGGTGATTCAGGGTCTGGAAAAGACCGGCTATGACGAGGTGTCGCTGACCTCGCTCTCCACGACCGACCACTCCTGCATTCGTGACGTGCTCGGCAGGCTCAACCGTCGCCTGGAGGATACGGGTATTCGCGTGTCTATTCCGTCGCAGCGCTTGGATTCGTTTGGCGTGGATATGGCCGAGTCGGTCGCCGGCGAAAAGAAGGGCGGCCTGACGTTCGCGCCCGAGGCCGGCAGCCAACGCATGCGCGACATCATTAACAAGAACGTGACCGAGGAGGACCTGGACCGTGCGGCCAAGGCGGCCTTCGAGGCCGGCTGGAACCGCATGAAGCTCTACTTTATGATGGGCCTTCCCGGCGAGCGCGACGAGGACATCGTGGCCATCGCCAATCTGGCCGATCACGTGCTGGAGCTCGGTCGTTCCGTGGTGCCCAAGGCTCGTCGCGGCTCGATCTCGGTGTCCATCTCGGTTTCGGTCTTTATCCCCAAGGCTGCCACGCCGTTCCAGTGGTGCCCGCAGCTCGACTACGACGACGTCAAGCGTCGCCAGAAGCTGCTCATCACGAGCGTTCGCAACCGTGCCGTCCGCGTGCATTACCACGATGCCGAGACCTCGCTCATCGAGGCCGCGCTCTCCCGCGCCGGTCGTGACATGACGCCCGTCATCATCGATGCTTGGCGCTCGGGGTCTCGCTTTGACGCCTGGGTAGAGCATTTCTCGCTCGATAACTGGAAGGAGGCTGCTGCCAAAAACGGCATCGACCTCAATGAGCTCGTGCACCTGCCCTACGAGTTGGACTGGCGTCTGCCGTGGGAGCATGTGAGCCCCGGCTGCACGCGCGGCTTCCTCGAGCGCGAGTACCGTCGCTCGCTCGAGGGTGTCACGACTCCCGACTGCACCCGCACGTCGTGCACCGGCTGCGGAATCTGCCCCACGCTCCACGCCAAGAATGTATTGATGGGTGATCGCGCATGAGTGAGCGCCTGACCGACAACCCCACGCTCTTTAGACTTCGTGTTCGCTATGGCAAGCGCGATCGCCTTAAGTACCTGGGCCATCTCGAAGTAATCCATACCATTGAGCGCATCGTGCGCCGTGCGGGACTTCCCTATGCCGTCACGCAGGGCTTCTCTCCGCACATGCGAGTGGGCTTCTCTTCGGCGCTACCGGTGGGTACGTCGTCGATCTGCGAGTGGTATGACCTGTTTATGACCGAGTTCGTGGCGCTCGACGAGGCGTTTGGGCGCCTGGCTGCGGCGTCTCCGGCCGATCTGGCGCCCATCGAGGCGGCGTACATCGACGTGCGCACGCCGGCGTTGACGGCGCAGCTCACGCGTCTGTCGTATCGCATCGACCTGCACTTGGATCCCGAGGCGCCCGTAAGCGCCGACGAGGTGCGTCGTGCGATCGACACGCTGCGCGCGGACCATGGCATCGACTACGCGCGCGGCAAAAAGAGCAAGCGCTTGGATTTGGATCACACGCTCGTGGGCTATGAGCTCACGGCGGGGGAGCGCCCTGACCATTTGGTGCTCATGCTCGACACCCATGCCGACAACGAGGGCTCCATGCGTCCGGAAATTTTGCTTTCCGCTGCTGATGTTTTGTTGCAGGGCTTGACCCCGGGCGTGGATGCACCTATTGTTTCCACCGGTATGCAAGACCTCGTGACCATCTGCTCCTACGATGTCGAGCGTCAGAATCAAGCATGCGAGGACGACGAGGGCCGACTCGTCAGCCCCATACCTGTGCGAACTTGTGGATTTGCTCCACATACTCGTTGACGGGGGTATTTTCGCCTGCTACTATATTCGGCTGTTGCACTAACTGATGCATGAAGGGCAAGTAAACATGTACGCAATCGTTAACACGGGCGGCAAGCAGTACAAGGTCGCCACCGACGATGTCATCACCGTCGAGAAGATCGAGGGCAATGAGGGCGACAAGGTCACCCTGCCGGTCATCTTCCTCAACGATGGTAAAAAGATCGTCACCGATCCCGACAAGCTGGCCAAGGCCAAGGTTACCGCTCAGATCGTTGAGCAGTTCAAGGGCGAGAAGCAGCTGGTCTTCAAGTTCCACAAGCGTAAGCGCTATCGTCGTCTGAAGGGTCACCGTCAGCAGCTCACCAAGCTGAAGATCGTGAAGGTCCAGGCTACGTCCCGAGCCAAGAAGGCTGTCAAGGCAGAGGCCGAGGCTGTTGCCGAGGCTCCCGTCGCCGAGTAGATTACACTCGTAACGAAAGAGTAGGTATACACAATGGCACACAAAAAAGGACTCGGTTCCTCCCGTAATGGCCGTGACTCCCGCGGTCAGCGCCTTGGCACGAAGCGCTATGCCGGCCAGACGGTAACCACGGGCACGATTCTCGTCCGTCAGCACGGCACGCACATCCACCCGGGTGAGAACGTTGGCCGTGGCAAGGACGACACGCTGTTCGCGCTGGTCGACGGTACCGTTGAGTTCCACAAGGGTATCAAGCACAGGGTCAGCGTACGCCCGCTCGCGAACGCGTAATTCACCCTTCATAGAGCACATATGTGGGAGGCACTTGAGTTTTAGGATTCAAGGGTCTCCCTCTTTTTGTAGGAGGCGATTCTGTTGTCACAGTTCACCGATATCAGCCGCATTAACGTGTGCGGCGGCGACGGCGGAGCCGGATGCATGTCGTTTAGGCGCGAGGCATTTGTCCCCAAGGGCGGCCCCGATGGCGGCGACGGCGGTCGTGGCGGCAATGTCGTCATCCAGGCCGATGCTCAGCTGTCTTCGCTGATCGATTACCGCTTTAAGCATCACTTCCGCGCCGAGCGCGGCACGCACGGGCAGGGTGCCCGTCGTAACGGTAAGAGCGGCGAGGACCTTATTCTCAAGGTTCCCATGGGTACCGTGGTGCGCGAGCTCGACCCCGAGACGCAGACCCCGATGTTCGAGATTGCCGACTTGGTGCATGATGGCGAGCGCGTCGTTGTGGCGCCCGGCGGTGCCGGCGGTCTGGGCAATACGCACTTTGTGACGTCGGTGCGCCGCGCGCCCGCATTCGCCCAGCTGGGCGAGCCGGCCGAGGAGCACTGGATTGAGCTCGAGATGAAGCTCATGGCCGATGCCGCACTCGTGGGCTTCCCCTCGGTGGGTAAGTCATCGCTCATCGCGCGCATGAGTGCCGCCCGTCCTAAGATTGCCGACTACCCGTTTACCACGCTCGTGCCAAACCTCGGCATGGTGCGTGCCGGCGAATATTCTTACGTCGTTGCCGACGTCCCCGGCCTTATTGAGGGCGCGAGCGAAGGCAAGGGCCTGGGTCACCAGTTCCTGCGCCACATTGAGCGTACGGCCCTGATCATGCATGTCGTCGACATGACGGGTGGTTTTGAGGATCGCGATCCGGTCGAGGATTATCGCATTATTAACCGTGAGCTCGAGCAGTATGGCGCAGAGCTCTCGGAGCGCCCGCAGATCGTTGTCGCCAACAAGTGCGATGCGCCGGGCACGGCCGACAAGATTGCCGACCTTAAGCGTGCGGCGCTCGACGATGGTCATATGTTCTTTGCCGTGTCTGCTGTGACGGGCGCCGGCCTCAACACGCTGATGCTTGCCGTGGGCGAGCAGGTGGCTAAGCTGCGTGCCGAGTTGGCTGTCTCCGATGAGCCGGTCGTTCTGCGCGACGATGAGTGGGAGCGCCGTCGTCTGCAGCGCGAGAAGCGTTTCCGCATTGTTCAGGAAGAGCCCGGTGCCTTCCGCGTGGTCGGTCGTGCCATCGAACGCATGGTCATCCAGACCGACTGGGAAAACGAGGAAGCCGTCATTTACCTGCAGCATAAGTTTGCGCGTATGGGTGTTGACGACGCGCTCGAGAAGGCCGGTTGCCGTGCGGGCGACGAGGTCCGCATTTGCCAGCGCGCCTTTGACTTTGAGGGCGCCGAGGACTTCTCGGAGTACGAGGAGCTCGAGGATGCTGGCGAGGACGTTGCCGTTGAAGCCATTGACGTGGCCGATGCTGCGGATGAGGGCGTCGAGGTTGTCGATGCGGCGGATGCCGCGGGCGATGCCGAGACCTCGGAGGGCGAGTAAGCCATGTCGCTGCGCGGTGGAATCGGTCTGCCCGAGCTTCCTCTAGAGGATGGGCAGGAGTTTAGGCTCGGCATTATGGGTGGCACCTTTGATCCCATTCATTACGGGCACCTGGTGACCGCCGAGCAGGCGCGCGAGTCGCTCGACTTGGACGCTGTGCTTTTTATGCCGGCGGGTTCTCCTGCCTTTAAGCTTGACAAGCCGGTGACGCCTGCCGAGGACCGTTATGCCATGACGGTCCTCGCCACCGCCGCGAACCCGGCCTTTTTGGCGAGCCGGTTCGAGATTGACCGTCCGGGTGTAACCTATACGGCCGATACGCTTCATGCCCTTCGCGACTTTTACCCGCCGCAGGTAAAGCTCTACTTTATTACGGGCGCCGATGCGATTATCGATATTGTGACCTGGCATGATGCCGAACGAATCGCTGAGCTTGCTACCTTTATTGCGGCGACGCGACCGGGCTTTGATATCGATACGGCGCGTGCCCGAATCAAAGAGTCGGGGCTGCCGTTCGACGTGCGCTATATTCAGATTCCGGCGCTGGCGATCAGCTCGACGAACATCCGTAAGCGAGTTGCCCGCGGCATGAGCGTGCGCTATCTTACGAGCGAGTCCGTGCTCGGCTACATTCGCAAGCGCAGGCTATATGCCGATTTGGGCCAAGAAGATTTTGAGTGATGGGGGTCTACGTTGTCGGTAGAGGATCAGTTTGAGGGCGATGAGCGCGCGCTGCTCAAGCGCATTCAAGAGCTGCTCGATGTTCGCATGAAGGATAAGCGCAAGCGCTATGTGCATTCGCTGGGTGTTGCCGAGACCGCACTTCATCTGGCCGAGATCTACGGCGTTGACCGCTTTGATGCCGCTGCCGCCGGCTTGATCCATGACTGGGACAAAGTGCTCTCCGACGACGAGCTGGTCACGCGCGCCCTGCATTACGGCATTAAGATTGCCGGCTCTCCGTCTGCCGCGACGCCGCTTTTGCATGGCCCTGTTGCCGCCTATGAGCTTCCGCAGCTTTTTCCCGAGCTGTCGCCGGCCGTTTTCCAGGCTGTCGACCGTCACACCGTGGGTGCCTGCGACATGACGCCGCTCGATATGGTGGTCTTTGTGGCCGATGCCATCGAGCCCAACCGCCACGGCGACTATGCCCATGCGCTGCGCAAGATGGTGGGGGAGTCGACGCTCGACGAGTTGTTCTTCTCCTGTTTTGCGCAGGGTTTGGTTTATGTGATCCAGTCTGGGCGCTATCTTTATCCCACGGCTATTTCGATTTACAACCATTACGCCCAGCTACGCTAGCTCGGGCTGTCTAGAAAGAGGTATTCCATGGCCGACGAGACCATGACCGACGAGCAGATTCTTGAAGGCGTGGAGCACAAGAGCTTCATTGCCACGTCCGACCGCACCGCCGCCTCGCTGTCCACGAGCGGTGTCGCCGCCGAGGATGTCGCCCGCGCCGCCGCGCAGGCCGCCTACGATAAGAAGGGCGAGGACGTTCAGGTGCTCGACCTGACCGAGCTTTCCGACGTGTGCGACTACTTTGTGCTTGCCACCGGTACCAACAACCGCCAGGTCGATTCGATCGTCGACGAGATCGAGGAGAAGGTCGCCGAGGCTTGCGGCGAGCATCCGTTCTCCATCGAGGGCCGCGAGCAGAAGACCTGGATGCTCATGGACTATGGTTCGGTTGTCGTCCACGTTTTCACTCCCGAAGCGCGCGACTTCTACCGTCTCGAGAAGCTCTGGGGCGACGCTCCCCAGCTTCCCCTCGACCTCCTCTAGGAGCTCATTTGGGACGGGGTTTTAGTTACTCTCACGCATATCGCCGGGCAGTTGCGGTTTTCCGTATCTGCCCGGCTTTCTTTTTGCCCAAAGGCGGTTAATCGTTGAAGCGGGATTGACGGCCGAAGGATAGGGCGGTGTCGCCGAACTTGTCTCGGACGGCGTCGATCGCGACGGAGAGCTCGCGGCGGTCGCTGGATTGGGCTCCGCGGTCGTCGACTTCGCAGAACAGGTCGGTCTGGATGCCGCCCTGATGGTCAAAGTCGCTCATGCCGATGCCTGCTAAGCGAACATGCATGCCTTCCTGCCAGATGTTGTCGAGCAGTTCGAGCGCAACCGCCACAAAGATGTTCTCATCGTCGGTCGGATGAGGCAGCCGGCGCTGTGCCGTACGGCCGCTTCCATACGAATACTTAAGCTTGAGCGTTACCGTGCCGCCCGTCAGTCCCTGACGGCGCAGGCGGCGTCCCACTGACTCGCCCAGCAGCGCAATCGCCGCTTCGATGTCCCCGCGCTCAGTCAAATCTTTCGCAAAGGTGCGTTCATTGCTGACCGACTTGACCTCACGCTCTTCATCGAGACTCGTGACTTCGGAGATTTCGAGTCCCAGCGCACGCTGGCGCATGCGTTCGCCGTTGACGCCAAAAATTGCAGCTAGCGTGGATTCCGGCGCGCGTGACAGCTCGCCGAGCGTGTAGATGCGCATACGGCGCAGTCGCTCCTCGGCCGAGCGCCCGATGCCGCTCATGGCAGATACCGGCAGCGCGGCCAAAAAGCGCTGCTCGGTTCCGGGGCGCACAATCGTCAATCCAAACGGCTTGTCACGCTCGCTTGCGATCTTTGCGACCGTCTTGTTGCAGCCCACGCCAATGGAACACGTCACTCCCAGCGCTGCCACGCGGTCGCTTATACGCCGTGCTACCAGTAGCGGGTCTTCGGGCGCAAAGCGACCCGGTGTGATATCGATAAAGGCTTCGTCGATGGATACGCGCTCAACGCGCGGCGTCTCCTCGGCAAGAATCGCCATGACCTGCGCGCTCACCTCGCGGTAGCGATCAAAGTGCCCGTGCGTCCAAATGGCTTGCGGGCACAAGCGCCGCGCCTCGGCCGAGGCCATGGCAGAGTGCACGCCAAAGCGACGTGCCTCATACGAGCATGTGGACACGACGCCACGCGAATCGGCGTCTCCGCCCACGATGAGCGGCTTTCCGCGCCATTCGGGATGATCGAGCATCTCCACGCTCGCAAAAAACGCATCGAGGTCCATGAGGCCCACCGCCGGACCCGTCCAGGGAGGCGGCGTGACGCCCATGGCATCCTCATAACCGTATGTATGTTCGCGTCTTTCCATGTCATGAGTATACCGCGCAGCTCATGTGGGGTGCGTGTATGTGCTTGCAAATCCCGAATTCTTGTCTAAGATATGGATTTGCCCTCGACTACACCGAAGAAGTTGGTCTCACGGACTTCACCTGCCCGCGTCGATGGCGTATTATGTTCAACTGTTTGTTTGTAGTTGCAGCCTAAAGCTGCTTGGTTGGAGGAGTTTCCTTTGGCAGTCAAGATTCGCCTTGCTCGTCACGGCGCTAAGAAGCGTCCGTACTACCGTGTCGTCGTCGCCGATTCCCGCGCCCCGCGTGACGGTCGTATCATCGAGGAGGTTGGCCGCTACAACCCGATGACCGCCCCCAAGACCATCAACCTCGACCTCGAGAAGATCGCCGACTGGCAGTCCAAGGGTGCACAGCTCACCGACGCTGTCGCCGCTCTGGTCAAGGCCGCCAACGAGGGCGAGAAGACCGAGACCGTCGTCAAGAAGTCCAAGAAGCAGCTCGCCAAAGAGGCCGAGGCCGCTAAGGCTGCCGCTGAGGCCGCTGAGGGCGCCGAGGAGTAAATCGTGCCTGAGGTTGACGCTGCACAGCTCGAGGGTGAGGCAATGCTCTCAGATCGCATCGCCGATCTCGTCGAATATCTCGTTGTTCAGATCGTCGACGACCCGGATTCCGTGAGCCTTGAGGTCATCGATGGTGACGACGCCTCTACGATCGAGGTTTCTGTCGCCGAGGATGACGTCGCTAAGGTCATCGGCCGTCGTGGCCGTACCATCAAGGCCATTCGCACGCTCGCCCGTGCACTGGCCGCTCGCCTCGACACTGCTGTCGAGGTAGAGGTTCTGGGCTAGGACCTTGAGGTCCCAGTACAAAAACATCGCCCGTGTGGTCAAGCCGCACGGAAGGAAGGGGGAGGTCCTCGCGCAGCCGCTGCGGGGGCTTCCTTCTGTATTAGAGCCGGGTATGCGCGTCGCCCTGACGCCGCCGGCGCTCAAGCGCGACCGTTTTTGCACGGTCGTGTCCGTCACCGATACGGGCGATGGCGATCTGGTCTCGTTTGAGGGCATTGACGACTTAACGGCCGCCGAGGGCATCACGGGATGCTATGTGCTGGCAAATCGTGACGACTTTGAGCTCGATTCGCTCGACGCTGCCTATACCGACCTGATGGGTCGCGAGGTGGTCGATGAGCGCTTCGGTTCGCTCGGCACGATCGTCGAGATCATGTCGACGCCCGCTAACGATGTTTGGGTTGTCGAGGGTGATCGGTACGGCGAGGTACTGATTCCCGTGATCGAGCAGGTCGTGCTCGATCTTCCCGACACTGGAACAATTTCCGTCCACGTTATGGACGGCCTGATCGATATGGACAAGTAGGGAGGACAACATGCTGATTGAGACCCTTTCGGTCTTTCCCGAGATGTTTGAGCCCGTCATGTCCACATCGATTTTGGGCCGCGCCCGCAAGGCCGGCCTTTTTGATTTTAAGGCGTATAACCTGCGCGACTGGACGCACGACCGCCATCGTACCGTCGATGACGAGCCGTACGGCGGCGGGCAGGGCATGCTCATGAAGGTCGAGCCTATCGCCGAGGCCATCGAGGCCATTAGCGCGGAGGGCCCCAAGCCGACGGTGGTGTTCTTCACCCCGTGCGGCGAGCCTTTTACGCAGCATGTGGCCGAGCGCCTGCTCAAAAGCGAGCGCTTGCTGTTTGTGTGCAGCCGTTACGAGGGTGTCGACGAGCGTGCCTATGCGTATGCCGACGAGCGCCTGTCGATCGGCGATTACGTGCTCACGGGCGGCGAGCTTCCCGCTATGGTCGTTGCCGATGCTGTCGTACGCCTGATTCCCGGCGCCCTTGGTGACGAGATGAGCAACGTCGACGAGTCGTTCTCGACCGCCGAGGACGGAGGCCTGCTCGAGTATGCGCAGTACACTCGCCCTGCTGAATTCAACGGCGAGGGCGTGCCGCCGGTGCTCGTGAGCGGTGACCATGCCAAGGTCGATGCCTGGCGCCGTAAGAATGCCATCGAGCGCACCTGCCGCTGGCGTCCCGACCTGATCGAGACGGCACGGCTTACGCCCCAGGAGCGCGCATACGCGCAGGAGATTCTGGACGCTTCGTATTCGCAGAGCGAGGAGTGAGAATGGTTCCATCGCAGCATTCCGCGTTGAGGGGCGCTTTTGAGTGGGTCGCGGTCATCGCGATCGCGCTCGTGGCCACCTTCCTGATCCGCACCTTTGTGGTCGAGCCCTTTGTGGTACCCACCGGCTCCATGGAGGACACGATCGAGATTGGCGACCAGATCCTGGCACAAAAGGTGAGCCTCGAGCTCGGTCAGCCCGTCAAACAGGGCGATATCGTGGTGTTCCACAACCCCGATGCCACTTCCGAGCATGATGTTCTTGTCAAGCGTGTTATTGCCACGGCCGGCCAGACGGTCGACCTGCAGGACGGCAAGGTCGTCGTCGACGGCCAGGCGCTCGATGAGGACTATACGACCGGCATGAGTTGGCCGCTTTCGGTCCAAGCGCCTGGCGCCCAGGTGAGTTATCCCTACACCGTTCCCGACGGGTGCGTGTGGGTGATGGGCGACAACCGCGAAAACTCTGCCGACTCGCGCTACTTTGGTCCCGTCGATCGCTCTGATTTGATCGCTGTGGCGCTTGTGCGCTACTGGCCGCTCAACCGCATCGGCGCTATCGACTAAAAACCGCTATAGTACAGTACCTAACCGTGTAATCGTTTCGACGAGGGGATATTAGAGGCATGAACGCTTCATCGCTTTCCTTCCAAGACATCATCCTGCGCCTCCAGCAGTACTGGGGCGAGCAGGGCTGCGTCATTATGCAGCCCTATGACTCCGAGGTCGGTGCCGGTACCTTCCATACCGCGACCACGCTGCGCTCGCTCGGTCCCGCCGAATGGCGCACCTGCTATGCGCAGCCCTGCCGCCGTCCCGCCGACGGCCGCTACGGCGAGAACCCTAACCGCATGCAGCACTACTATCAGTTTCAGGTGCTCATTAAGCCCTCTCCGGTTAATGCTCAGGAGCTTTACCTGGGGTCTCTTGCTGCCATTGGCCTGGACCCCAACGACCATGACGTCCGTTTTGTCGAGGACGACTGGGAGAGCCCGACGCTGGGCGCCTGGGGCCTTGGCTGGGAGGTCTGGCTCAACGGCATGGAGGTCACGCAGTTTACGTACTTCCAGCAGGTGGGCGGTATCGAGGTCGACCCCGTGCCCGTCGAGATCACCTATGGCCTGGAGCGTATCGCCATGTACGCTCAGGGCGTCAACTCGGTCTACGATCTGGTGTGGAGCTATCTGCCCGACGGCACGCCCATGACCTACGGCGACGTGTTCCTCGAGAACGAGCGCGAGTTCAGTGCCTATAACTTTGAGGTCGCCAACGTCGAGATGATGCGTCAGAAGTTTGACGACTACGAGGCCGAGTGCCATTCCTGCCTGGAGCGCAAGCTGCCGTTGCCGGCGTACGACTGTGTCATGAAGTGCAGCCACGCCTTCAACCTGCTCGATGCCCGCGGCGCCCTGTCCGCGGTCGAGCGTGCCAACTACATCCTGCGCGTCCGCGCCGTCGCCAAGGCGTGCTGCGAGGCCTACATGGCCGAGGTCGCCGGAGTCAACGAGAATGCCGACCAGGAAGGCGAGGTGGCGTAAGCCATGGCAGACGCTAAGGATTTCCTGTTTGAGATCGGTACGGAGGAAATGCCCTCTGCACCGCTGAACAATGCCGTCAAGCAGCTTGGTACCATGATCGCCAAGGGTCTCGACGAGGCCGGTCTGGCCCACGGCGAGGTCCGCGTGATCTCGAGCCCGCGTCGCCTGGCTGCGCTCGTTGCCGACGTTGCCACCGCGACCGATGAGGTTCACGAGGTCAAGCGTGGCCCCGCGGCAAACATCGCCTTCGACGCTGACGGTAACGCCACCAAGGCCGCCCAGGGCTTCGCCCGCAAGTGCGGTGTGGCTGCCGAGGACCTGGTCCGTCGTGAGGATACCGACGGTCGCGAGTATGTCTTTGCCGAGAAGAACATTCCCTCCGCACCGGCAACCCCGATCCTGACGGCCCTGTGCGAGAAGACCATTGCCGGCCTGCAGTGGCCCAACTACCGCTCCCAGCGCTGGGGCCACGAGCACGCGACGTTCGTGCGTCCGGTCCGCTGGATTTGCTGCCTTCTGGGCGAGGATGTTGTGCCTGTGTCATTTGCCGACGTGACGAGCGGCAACACCACGCGCGGCCATCGCGTGCTCGGCCCCGGTGACCACGTTGTCGCCAGCCCCGCCGCCTACGAGCAGGTACTCGAGGACGCCGGCGTGCTTTCTGCCGAGCGCCGTCGCGAGGCCATCCTTGCCGGTATCTCCGAGGTCGAGGCCGCTCGCCCCGGCTGCCATGTCGATACGCCCAAGAAGGTCTTTGAGGAGGTCATTAACCTCTGCGAGTGGCCGACGGTGCTCGTCGGTACTTTCGACGAGGAGTTCCTCAAGGTCCCGCACGAGATTATCTGCGAGTCCATGCTCACCAATCAGCGCTACTTCCCGATCTATGACGGCGAGGGCAAGCTGACGCGTGAGTTCGTGGTCGTCTCCAACAGCAAGCCCGAGAACGCCGAGCGAGTGATCGACGGTAACGAGCGCGTCGTGCGCGCCCGTCTGGACGACGCTAAGTTCTTCTACGAGGAGGACCTGAAGATCTCCCTCGACGAGTTCCGTGAGCGTCTGTCCAAGGTTGCCTTCCAGGAGAAGCTCGGTAGCGTGCTCGCCAAGTCCGAGCGCATCGAGCAGCTCGCGCTCGCTATCGCCCGCGAGGCTCACCTGGGCGCCCATCTTGCCGCCGACGCTGCTCGCGCCGCACACCTGTGCAAGGCAGACCTGGTGTCCAACGCCGTCGTCGAGTTCACGAGCCAGCAGGGCGTGATGGGCGGTTATTACGCGACCGCGATGGGGGAGAACGACGAGGTCGCCCATGCTATTCGCGATCACTATCGTCCCCGTTTTGCCGGTGACGAGCTGCCCGAGGGCACCGCTGGCTGCATCGTGGCCTGCGCCGACAAGCTCGATACCATCGCCGGTATCTTTGCCATCGGCGAGCCCCCGACCGGCTCCTCCGACCCCTACGCGCTGCGTCGTGCCGCTATCGGCATTATCAACATCCTGCGCGACCGTCTGCCGATCGACCCCACGTCGCTCATCGACTTTGCCCTCGAACTCTACAGTGAGCAGGGCATTGAGTTCGACGCCGCCGAGGTCGCCCAGCAGGTTCGTGACTTCTTCCATGGCCGCCTGGTGAGCATGGCCCGCGACGAAAAGATTCCGGCCGATACCGTCGCCGCCGTCTCCGCGGTGCACATCATCGCCCCGTCCGTCTTCTTCGCCCGCTGCGCCGCCCTCGACGAGGCCCGCAAGAACGACGCTGAGACGTTCGACAACCTGGCGACCGCCTATGCCCGCGCCGCGCATATCTCCAAGCCCGAGCTGGGTGCGGAGTATGACCGCAGCCTGATGGGCGAGGTCGAGCTTGCGCTCGCCGACGCCTCCGAGGCTGCTCAGACCGCCGTCGATGCCGCCCTTGCTGCCGAGGACTACCCGACCGCATTTGCCGCCCTCGCCGCCCTGCGCGCGCCCATCGACCGTTTCTTCGATGAGGTCATGGTCATGGACAAGGACGAGCTGCTTCGCGATAATCGCCTTAAGCTGCTCAACCGCTTCGAGGCCGTTTTCTCCGGCATTGCCAACATCGGTGAGCTTGCCCGCAAAAAGTAAGCCAGCCTGCGCATAAGCGCAAAAGGAGCCCCGCATGGATTGCCCGGTCACCGCTCGTCCCACCGTTATCGTTATCTCCGACTCGCTCGGCGATACCGCTTGTGAGGTGGTGCTTGCGGCGTCCGGGCAATTTGATGAAGGGGCTTTTCGCGTTTTGCGCCTGCCCAAGGTGACCTCCGTTGAGCAGGTCAAGTCATTTGTGGGGCCGCGCGTCGATGCCGACCATCGCGATGTCGCCGTGTTCCATACCATTGTCGATCCGGCGCTTCGCGCCCGCGTGCTCGATTACCTGGGTATGCTGCATATCCGTTCGGTCGACCTGATCGGCCCGACGCTTGCCGTGCTGTCGTCGCTCATCGGTGTGCCGCCCAAGTGCGTTGCGGGCGTGATTCACAAGACCGATGACCGCTATTTCCATCGTATCGAGGCCATGGAGTATTTCGTTGAGCACGATGACGGGCGCGGTTGCGACGATCTGTCGGGTGCCGATATCGTGCTGCTGGGTGTGTCGCGTACATCCAAGACGCCGCTGTCGATGTATTTAGCCTATCAGGGCTACAAGGTCGCCAATGTCCCACTGGCGCATGGCATGGAGCCGCCGAAGTCGATTTACGAGGTTGACCCGATGCGGTTGTTTGGTCTGATCTCGACCGTCGATGTGATTTCCGAAATTCGCGATAGTCGCTTGGGCGATGACTACGCCCGTGCCGTTGTCGGCTCCTATGCCGAGCCCGAGAGTGTGCGCAGCGAGCTTGAGGAAGCCCGTGCCCTCATGAAGCGCCTAGGCTGCTTTGTGGTGCGTACCGATGGCAAGGCCATCGAGGAAAGCGCTGCCGAGATCATTGCTCACCTTGAAGAGGTTCAAGAGGCAAGAGCCCGCCGTGCCGCCCGCCGCGCTCAACAAAAGTAGCTCACTTGGGACAAGGTTGTTTGGGTAGCTAATTTGGGACGGGGCTCTTTTAGCTAACCAAAGAGAATACTTGGAAATAATGCTGATAAATGGTAAAGCGATTTAGCAAAAACACCGCATCCGACCTGCACTTTTCTTGTAGTGTATCTTCATAAGGTAACCACCTTTACCTACCGTTTACCGCCGGTTTTAGCACGTTTACCAAACCGCGCACCCTCTGCTCAAGCCTGTCCAAAACCCGCCGTATAGTTCCCTCACGGCCCGCATCCGGCGGGTCGATTCGTTACCACGGTCGTGCGCGTAAGCGCATGGAAGGGGAAGTATCGTGAGCGATTGCAAGAGGGTTTACCGTTTTGGAACCGACGCCCAGGGCACCTGTGTCACTGAGGGCGACAAATCCATGAACTTCGTGCTTGGCGGCAAAGGCGCAAACCTTGCCGAGATGAGCCGCATCGGTCTGCCGGTTCCCGGTGGCTTTACCATTACCTGCCAGACCTGTGTCGAGTACTCCGGTGCCGGCAACGTCTGGCCCGAAGGCGCACTCGATGAGATCGTTGCCGCCGAGGCGGACCTCGAGGCCCGTTGCGGCAAGAAGCTCGGCGACGCCTCCGATCCGCTGCTCGTGTCGGTTCGCTCGGGCGCTCCGTTCTCCATGCCCGGCATGATGGACACGGTTCTCAACCTGGGCCTCAACGACGACTCCGTTCAGGGCCTTATCGCCCAGACACAAAACCCGCGTTTTGCCTGGGACAGCTACCGTCGCTTTATCCAGATGTTCTCCAACGTCGTCATGGGCGTCGACGCCGACCTATTCGAGAACGCCCTGACCCAGGCCCGCCTGGTCGCCGGCGTTCGTGTCGATTCCGAGCTTTCGGCCGAGGACCTGCAGGAGCTCGTCGAGACCTTCAAGGGCATCTTCTCCGAGAACGTTGATGCCGCCCTGTACCCCGAGCTCGAGGTTGTTGACGGCAAGCCTGTCTTCCCGCACGATCCGGAGCTCCAGCTGCGCCTTGCCATCCAGGCCGTCTTTGGCAGCTGGATGAACGAGCGCGCCTGCATCTACCGCAAGCAGCACGGCATTTCCGACGAGCTCGGCACCGCCGTCAACGTCCAGGCCATGGCCTTTGGCAACAAGGGCGAGACCTCTGCGACCGGCGTCGCCTTTACGCGCAACCCGGCCGACGGCACCAAGGAGTTCTATGGCGACTTTTTGGTGAATGCCCAGGGCGAGGACGTCGTCGCCGGCATCCGAAACACCGAGCCCATCGCCGACCTCAAGACCACCTCGGGCCTCGAGTCCGCAGGCGAGGAGCTCGAGCGCGTGTTCCTGACGCTCGAGGATCATTACCGCGATATGTGCGATATCGAGTTTACCATCGAGCAGGGCAAGCTCTGGATGCTCCAGACCCGCGTGGGCAAGCGCACCGCCACTGCCGCCCTGCGCATTGCTATCGAAATGGTCGAGGAGGGCCTCATCACCCGCGAGGAGGCTGTGAGCCGCATCGATCCCGCGCAGCTCGACCAGCTCCTGCACCCGCAGTTCGACGCCTCCAAGAAGTACGAGGCCCTGGCCAGCGGCCTTAACGCCAGCCCTGGTGCCGCCGTGGGCGAGGTCGTGTTCTCGAGTGATGACGCCGTCGCGCGCGCCAACGAGGGCCACAAGGTCATTCTGGTCCGCTGGGAGACCAACCCCGACGACCTGAAGGGCATGGTCGCCGCCGAGGGCATCCTGACCAGCCACGGTGGCAAGACGAGCCATGCCGCCGTTATCGCCCGCGGCATGGGTACGCCCTGCGTTTGCGGCGTTGAGCGCTTCCACATTGACGCGGCAGAGAAGGTCGTGCGCATCGAGGGCAGCGACCGCGTGCTGCGCGAGGGCGATGTCATCTCCATCGACGGCACCCAGGGTATCGTCGTCGACGGCGCGGTTGACCTGGTCTCTGCAGAGCTCACCGGCGACCTGGACACCATCCTGTCTTGGGCCGATGAGATCCGTTTGGACGAGACCGACGGTCACGCCAACCACGTGCGCGTCAACGCCGACAACCCCGAGGATGCCGAGCTCGCGCTCGAGTTTGGCGCCGAGGCCATCGGTCTATGCCGCACCGAGCACATGTTCCTGGGCGATCGCAAGAACATCATCCAGAGCTTTATCCTGTCTGACGATGAGGCCGTGAAGCAGCAGGCCCTGGCCGACTTGCTCAAGGTTCAGACCGAGGACTTCCTGGCGATGTTCAAGACCATGTCCGGTCGCGATGTGGTCGTCCGCCTGCTCGATCCGCCGCTTCATGAGTTCCTTGATAATCCTCGCGAGCTCGAGGTCGCCATCACCAAGAAGGAGGCCGCCGGCGCTCCCGAGGAGGAGCTCACTGCCCTGCGCGCCCGCCTGCGTCGCATCGACGGCATGGTCGAGTCCAACCCCATGCTGGGCTTGCGCGGCGTGCGCCTGTCCGTCGTCTTTGGCGATCTGCCGCTCATGCAGGTTCGCGCCGTCGCCACGGCCGCTGCCCGCCTTATCAAGGAGGGTGTCGACCCGCGCCCCGAGATCATGGTTCCGCTCGTTTCCATCACGGCCGAGCATGTCCAGACCCGCGAGGTCATTGAGCGCGTAATCGCCGAGGTTTCCGCCGAAGAGGGCGTCGGGCTCAATATTCCCGTGGGCACGATGCTCGAGCTGCCGCGTGCCTGCATGGTCGCTGACGAGATCGCCCATCATGCCGACTTCTTCTGCTTTGGCACCAACGACCTCACCCAGACGACCTTTGGCTTCTCGCGCGATGACGCCGAGGCCAAGTTCATCCCGCTGTACATGCATAAAAAGATCCTGAAAGACAACCCCTTCGAGACCATCGACGCGGCGGTGCTGGAGCTCGTGCGCCTGGCCGTCGAGAAGGGCCGCGCCACCAATCCCGACATGCACTTTGGCGTGTGCGGCGAGCACGGCGGCGACCCCAAGTCCATCAAGGGCCTGTTTAACGTGGCCGACGTGGACTACGTGTCCTGCTCGCCCTATCGCGTGCCCCTCGCGCGCCTGGCTGCCGCTCAGGCCAAGCTCGAGGCCAAGCGCAACGCCTAACGTTTTGGGTGTAGACGCCTAGTGTAGCCCCCCTCATGCCGCCCGTCTCATTCGCGAGGCGGGCGGTTATCATGTGCGGGTTTTGTCTTTTTGTCTGCGTAAAAAATTGTTCTTGCAGCAGAAACCCGCGCGTGTATACTCGAATACGTTTGTTCAACTACGTGCCGGCCAAGATGGTACGGCACCTCTAGAAGAGTAAGGAATTGCACATGGATTACATCCGCGCAATCGAGCGTCAGCAGATCCGCGAGGACATTCCTCAGGTTCGCGTCGCCGACAACGTCAAGGTTCACTACCGCATTAAGGAAGGCGACCGCGAGCGCATTCAGGTCTTCCAGGGCGACGTCATCCGCATGGCCGGCGCCGGTGCCCGCGAGACCTTCACCGTCCGCAAGATGTCCTTCGGTGTCGGTGTTGAGCGTACCTTCCCGCTTCACAGCCCCAAGATCGCCAAGCTCGAGGTCGTTCGTCATGGTCGCGTCCGTCGCGCCAAGCTGTACTACCTCCGCGACAAGGTGGGCAAGGCTGCTCGCATCCCCGAGAAGCGCTAAGAAGATCGCAGCGTCTGTCCACTCGTTTGGACACAAGGGTCACCTTCGGGTGGCCCTTCTTTTTATCTGATTTGCATGCAAGGAGGGCCTGGTATGGCCAATATGACGAGCTCGGTTTCGGCATCGCAGGTTGCCGGTGAGTTGGCGAGCGCTACGTTTGAGGAGATCCCCGCCCTCGTGGAGCATTATCGCGAGGACCCGCGCCAGCAGGTGATCAAGGCTTGCGAGCGTGCTCTTAAGCGCCATGCCAAGGAACTTGCCGAGCGCGAGCGCGTCAATGACATGTACGAGCTTATGCATGAGCTTGGCGGCGATGGGGTAGTCGTTGGTGTCGACGAGGTAGGTCGCGGATCGGTGGCCGGTCCTTTGACGGTATGCGCCGTCTGCCTTCCTATGGAGCCGCGCGTCTGGGGCATCAACGATTCCAAAAAGCTCACGCCGGCGCGCCGCGAGTTGCTCTCAGTGAAGATTGCCGAGGTGGCGACGGCAATTGGTTTTTGCCATATCGCGCCTAAGGATATCGATGAGATGGGCATGGCCCGCGCCATTCGAGCCGCTGTCGCGGGCGCCGTGGCCGATACGGGGCTCGAGCCCGATTGCGTGCTTATGGACGGTAACCCCTTGGGCGCCGTTCCCAACGAGCGCGACGTGGTGAAGGGCGATGCCAAGATCGCCTGTATCGCCGCGGCGTCCATCATGGCCAAGGTCACGCGTGACGAGATGATGGTCGAGTACGACGCCGAGTATCCCGAGTACCATCTGGCCGAGTCGAAGGGCTATGCAAGCCCCGAGCATATCGAGGCCATTCGCAAACATGGACTTTGTCCACTGCACCGCGTGAGCTTTTGCGGAAACTTTCTGCAGACTGAGCGCCTTTTCTAGGTCAATTGTGGAGACAGGGACCTCTGGGGTTTTATAAACCTGCTGGTGGCGGGCCGTATGCAACACCATTGCTGCGTACGGCCCGTTTTTTGACGGCATTTGGTCAGCTTTTGGTTTGCTTCCGGTACTTACCCGCACGAAAGGTGCCCTCATCATCGGGGCAATGCAGCGTGCGGGAAAGGAGACCCCATGAGTGCCGCAAGCAAAAAGAGCAAGACGCAGCAGCTCAAGGAGCGTTGGGAAAACGGCGAGCTCGACTGCGGGGCGATGACGCCTGAGTTTATCAAGGGACTCAGTCCCCGCGAGCTGGGCATGCTGGGCGAGCTGATCACCATCGACTACTTTAACGAGCGCGGCTACACCTTGCTGGAGCAGGGTTATCGTTGCTCCGAGGGCGAGGCCGATCTGGTGCTGCTCGATGAACTCGACGATGTCGTGGTGATGGCCGAGGTCAAGACCAGACGCGTCGCACTGGATTGCAGCACGCGGGTCTTTCCCGAGGAGGCCGTGGACGCCCAAAAGCAACGCCGTTACCGCCGCATCGCAAGTTGCTATCTCATGGAGCATTATCCGCTCAAGGCGATTCGCTTCGATGCCGTGGGTGTCACCATTCGTGGCGGGCATATCGCCGAGATCGAGCATCAGTACAACGCGTTCGATTGGCAGGTGTCGTGATGGCGTTCGAGACGTTTGCCGTTCACGCGGCCTGCATCCGTGGCGTCGAGGCGATTCATGTCACGGTCGAGGTCTCGCTTGCCGGTGGTGTTCCGGGCATCCAAATGCTCGGCATTCCGAGTATGGAGGTGATGGAGTCACGCGGTCGTATTCGCTGCGCGATGCGCTCCGCCGGGTTCGAGATCCCACGCTCGGGCATTACGGTCAACTTAGCGCCCGGCGATATTCGCAAGACCGGTAGCGGCTTTGATCTGCCCATCGCCATCGCGGTTCTGGCGGCCGATGGGCAGATTCCCCGTGACAACCTCGATCGCTGCCTTATCGCCGGCGAGCTCGGCTTGGACGGTACGGTGCTTCCCGTCAAGGGCGAGGTGGCGTTTCAGCTATTGGCGCGTGATATGGGGCTGTCCTTTATCGCCGGCAGGTCCGATCAGCATGTGCCGCTCGCGGGCGTGGATTGTGGATTCATCGATCATTTGTCTCAGCTTGCCCATGGCATGGGCGAGGCGGCTCGGCACTATCTGGATTCCGAGGGCGTCGAGGCGACCTTTGAGCCTGAGCTCGACTATGCCGACGTGCTGGGGCAGGAAGTCGCTAAACGCGGCATGGCGCTTGCGGCGGCAGGAGAACTCGGCTTGCTCATGATCGGGTCCCCGGGATCGGGCAAGACGATGCTCGCGCGTCGTATGACCGGCATCCTGCCCGAGCTTTCCGTTGAGGATCAACAGGAGGCGCTGTGCATCCATTCGGTTTTGGGTGAGAACATTGATGGCTTGTTGGCGGGGCACCGGCCCTTCCGCAGTCCCCATCACAGTATTTCGACCGCAGGTCTTATCGGCGGTGGGCGCCCGGTGCACCCGGGTGAGATCAGCCTTGCTCATGGCGGCGTGCTATTTTTGGACGAGCTTGCCGAGTTTCCCACGGGTGTGCTGCAGACGCTGCGTCAGCCCATCGAACGCGGCTACGTCAGGATCGTACGCGTCGACGGGGCTTTTACCTTCCCGTCGCGCTTTCAGCTGCTGGCTGCGAGCAATCCCTGCCCCTGCGGCTTTTTGGGCGATCGTGAGGTACCGTGTCGCTGCTCGGCGGCGATGGTCGAGCGCTATCGGTCTAAACTGCGCGGTCCTTTGGCCGACCGTATCGACATGATGATCGATGTGACCCGTCCCGACCCTCAGGTGATTATCGAGGGCGCGGAGGGTATGTCGTCAGCTGAGTTACGTGACTACGTTGTGCGCGGTCGCGCTTTTCGCGCTTGGCGCGAATCCCGTATGGACGATGCGGATGCCGAGGCCGAGGATGACGAGACACGGTCCATTGACGGCGTCGTTTCGACCTTTGAGCTCGATGATGCGGCGGAGAAGTGTGTGCTCGGCCTGTCGAAGCGCACGCATCTCACGGGCCGCGGCATCGTGCGCCTGGTTCGCATTGCGCGCACGATCGCAGATGTCGCCGAGAGCGAGCATGTGACGCAGGACCACGTGCTCGAGGCGGCGATGTACCAGGGAAGGAGGGACCAATGATGGCCGAGGGAACCTTCGAGCTGCATCCAGGTGATACGTTGTATCCCGAGACCGTTTTGGAGCTTTCTGATGTACCCCAGACGCTCTATGTGCGCGGCAACCCCGAGGTGCTTTCGACGCCCGCGCTCTCCATCATCGGCGCGCGCAAGGCCTCGCCGTATGGTCTTGCCGTGGCAGAGCTTGCGTCAAAGGTGGCGGTCGAGGCGGGCGTGACGGTAGTCTCGGGCGGCGCGGTCGGTTGTGACCAGGCCTCGGGTTGGGCTGCGGTCAACACTGGCGGCAAACACGTCGTGGTGCTGGGGACGGGCGCCGACGTGGTCTACCCGCGTTCGAGCGCGGGGCTTATTACGCGCACGCTCGATACGGGTGGCGCGGTCGTGTCGATCTCTCCGTGGGGCATGGGTCCGCGCAAGTTTGCCTTTCCGCGCCGCAATCGCGTAATCGCGGCCTTGTCGCAAGCCCTCTTTGTATCCGAGGCGGGTATGCCTTCCGGGACGTTTTCTACAGCCGAGGCTGCTATGGATTTGGGGCGAGAACTTCTTGCCGTGCCGGGGTCGATCCTATCGCCCGAGTCGCGTGGCACGAATTACCTCATTGCGAACGGTGCCTGCTGCATCATCGACGAGGAATCTATCGAGATGGCTATTTCACGCATCTACGGCACCCTGCGCTACTCGCGCCCCGATGCTCCCGGCATTGCCGACCTAGATCAAACACAGCAGACCGTGATGCATGCACTCATCGCCTCTCCGCTCAAGGTCGACGACATCGCGGCACTCGTCTCGCTCGATGCCGTTGGCGTACTTAAGCTCCTGGGTTCGCTTGAGCTCGAGGGCCTTATCGAGCGCATGATGGATGGAAGGTATGCGCCCTCCAAGTTTGCTCTTCACGCCCAGACACCCTTCGGTCACAATGGAAAACATGTCAATTAGAAAGGTGTTTGCAGATGCTGTTTGATCAGGTGACGGTTATCGGTGGCGGTCTGGCGGGTTCGGAGTGCGCGATTCAGCTGGCGGATCGCGGGTTTTCCGTAAAGCTGTGCGAGATGCGCCCCCAGGTGAGCTCCCCGGCCCACCATACCGATCACCTGGCAGAGCTCGTCTGTTCCAATTCGTTTAAGTCGACCCGTCCGGATTCCGCGGCTGGTTTGCTGAAGGCCGAGCTTGAGCGCATGGGTTCAGTCCTGCTCGATTGCGCCCATCGCGCGGCTGTTCCCGCCGGCGGTGCCCTGGCGGTCGACCGCGTCAAGTTTTCCGAGCTTGTCGAGGCCGAGGTTGCCGCCCGTCCCAATATCGAGATCATTCACGGCGAGGTCACGCAGATTCCCGAAGGTCACGTGGTCATTGCCGCCGGCCCCTTGTGCTCGCCGGCGCTGAGCGAAGAGGTCATGAAGCTCGTCGGTGGCGACGCCCTTGCGTTCTTCGATGCCGCGGCGCCGATCGTCGATGCCTCCACGCTCGATATGGACGTGCTGTTCTCGCAGTCGCGCTACGAGGAGCAGGGGAGCGGCGACTATCTCAACGCTCCGCTCAACAAGGAGGAGTACGAGGCCTTTATCGAGGCGCTTACCACGGCAGACCGCGTGGTGCTCAAGGACTTTGAGGGCGGCGATCTGTTCCAGGCCTGCCAGCCTGCCGAGGAAGTTGCGCGCACCGGCAAGGACGCCATTCGCTTTGGCGCCATGAAGCCCGTCGGCCTCACCGACCCGCGAACCGGTCGTCGTCCCTGGGCGGCGATTCAGCTGCGTGCCGAGAATAAGGAGAAGACCGCCTATAACCTGGTGGGCTTCCAGACCAACTTGACCTTTGGCGAGCAGAAGCGCGTCTTCCATATGGTGCCGGGCCTGGAGAACGCTGAGTTCTTCCGCTACGGTGTCATGCACCGTAATACCTTTGTCGACGCCCCGCACGTGCTCGATGGCACCTTTGCCGTGCCTGGTACCGGCGTGCGCCTGGCCGGTCAGATCACCGGCACCGAGGGGTACATGGAAGCCGTGGCGACCGGTCTGCTCGCGGCGCTCAACACCTATGCCGAGGCTATCGGCGCCGCGGGCGTCGAGTTGCCCCGCGTGGGCGCCCTGGGCGCGCTCGTGGGCTATGCGACCGATCCTGCCACCGTGGGCTACCAGCCCATGCATGTCAACTTTGGCCTGGTGCCGCCGCTCGAGGACGGTAAGCGTCGCAGCAAGCGCGACCGCTACCAGGCGTATGCGGACCGTGCGCTCGAGGCTCTTGATGCCTATCTGGCCACTCGCCCCGATCTGTTTGGAGGCGACCGGTCATAGCCTTTGACCTGTACGATGCCGTCGACTCGTTTATCGCCTATATCGCACGTGTCGAGGGACTTTCTCCCAACACGGTGACGGCCTATGGCTCGAGGCTGGAGCGCTTTGCTGCCTGGTGCGAGCGCGAGGATATCGATGCCTTCGCTGCCGACGTGCGCACCATTCGTCGCTATCTTGCCGAGCTTTCGCGTGAACAGGTGGCTCCCCGAACGCTTGCGGCGCACCTTTCGGCTATCCGATCGCTCTATCGCTGGATGGCTGCCGAGGGGATTGTCGAGGGCGATGCAGTCTCGGCGATCGCATCGCCCAAGCTGCCGCGTGACCTGCCGGGCGTCCTTACGATCAAGCAGGTCGATGCGCTGCTCAAGACGCCTGATACCTCAACACCCGCGGGACTGCGCGATGCGGCGATGCTCGAGCTGCTCTATGCCTCGGGCGCCCGTATCTCAGAGCTCGCAGCACTCAATGTGGAGTCCATTGCGTGGTCCGAACGCACGCTGCGCCTGTGGGGCAAGGGGAGCAAAGAACGTATCGTCCCCCTGTATCGTCGTGCGCTCGAGGCGACGCGTCTCTATATTGAGGAGGGGAGGCCGAAGTTGCTCGCTCAGGCAAAGCGTCGTGACCCCGCTACCGGGCCGCATCCGCTGCTTATATCGGCGCGCGGTAATCGCATGAGTGCAGCCATGCTCAGGCGGCGGTTCCATACGCTGGCGACGCTCGCCGGCATTCCGGCCGACATCGCCCCGCATGCGATGCGCCATACCTTTGCGACCGACTTGCTCGAGGGCGGCGCGGACCTGCGCTCGGTTCAAGAGCTGCTGGGTCATGCGAGCCTGTCCACGACGCAGATCTACACGCATCTCACACCCGATCGGCTTAAGCGGGCTGTGGCTCAAGCCCATCCCCGCGGCGAATAGTGGCTGGGACGTCCCGCGCCGCGCTCAGGTGTGTGGTTTTGATTGCGGGTTGGCAGGAAGATGCATTCCTGCTATCATTCATCGGGTTGCTTCACGGCAACAGGTTTTTATCACGCACGCGCGGCTACTTCATACCGTGGTGCCCGGGCTTTGGTAGCACATGTCCGGGTTGGTTTTGGAGGATGACCCCGCGCGGAGGCAAACCACAGGAGGTTTAACATGGCTACCAAGATTAATATCCGCACCCTGCTCGAGGCCGGCTGCCACTTCGGTCACCAGACCCGTCGCTGGAACCCCAAGATGAAGCCGTTCATCTTCGGTGAGCGCAACGGCATCTACATCCTCGACCTCAAGCAGACCATCCTCGACGCCGATCAGGCCTACACCTTCGTCAAGAACGTCGCCAAGGGCGGCAATGTGCTGTTCGTCGGCACCAAGAAGCAGGCTCAGGAGGCCGTCAAGAACGCTGCTGAGCGCGCCAACATGCCTTACATCAACCAGCGTTGGCTCGGCGGCATGCTGACCAACTTCGTCACCATCCGCTCCCGCATCAACCGCATGGAGGAGCTCGAGGCCATGGTCGAGGACGGCCGCATGGCAGTGCTCCCCAAGAAGGAGCAGGCTGTTCTCGGCAAGGAGCTCACCAAGCTCCAGACCAACCTCGGTGGTGCCCGCGACATGAAGGGTCTGCCCCAGGCTCTCTTCGTCATCGACACCAAGCGCGAGGAGAACGCCATCAAGGAGGCTCAGCGCCTGAACATCCCCGTCGTCGCTCTGATCGACACCAACTCCGATCCCGACGAGGTCGAGTACGGCATCCCCTGCAACGATGACGCTATCTCTGCTGTCACCCTTATGTGCGAGCTCATGGCTGACGCCTGCCTCGCTGGCTCCGGCAAGGAGCAGGTCTCCGAGGCCGAGATGGCCGCTGAGCCCAAGGCCGAGTAAATCAGTCTTAGTTAATTCTTTTTCATCTCTTTGAAAGGAACCACAATGGCCCAGATTACCGCCGCTATGGTCAAGCAGCTCCGCGAGATGACCGACTCCCCGATGATGGAGTGCAAGAAGGCTCTCGTCGAGGCTGACGGCGACATGGACGCCGCTGTCGACGTTCTGCGTAAGAACGGCCTTGCCAAGGCTGCCAAGAAGGCTGGCCGTGAGACCAACGAGGGCGCTGTCGCCGCGTTCGTCTCCGAGGATGGCAAGACCGGCGCTCTGCTCGAGCTCTCCTGCGAGACCGACTTCGTTGGCTCCAACGCCAAGTTCACTGGCTTTGCTTCCAAGGTCGCTGAGGTTGTCGCTACCACCGAGCCTGCTGACGTCGACGCTCTGCTCGAGAAGCCGATGGGCGAGGAGACCGTTTCCTCCGAGCTCACCGAGATGATTCACATCATGGGCGAGAACATGAAGATCTCCCGCTTCGCTGCCCGCAAGGCTGAGAACGGCGCGCTCGCTTCTTACATCCACATGGGTGGTAAGATCGGCGTCCTCGTCGAGTTCGCCTTCGAGAAGGCCGAGACCGCTCAGGCTGAGTCCTTCAAGACCTTCGCTCACGACGTTGCCCTTCAGGTTGCCGCCGTCGCACCGATCTGCGCCACCCGCGATCAGGTTCCGGCCGAGACCGTCGAGCACGAGAAGCAGATCTACATGGCCCAGGCTGCCGAGTCCGGCAAGCCCGAGGCTATCCAGGAGAAGATGGCTGTTGGTCGTCTGGAGAAGTTCTACAAGCAGTCCGTGCTCACCGAGCAGGAGTTCATCAAGGACAGCTCCCTCACCATCAAGAAGTACGCTGAGCAGGTCTCCAAGGAGCTCGGCGACACCATTACCGTCGTTGCCTTTGACCGTCTGGTCCGTGGCGAGTAAATAAGCTCTTGTAGCTGGTAATGAGCAGGCTGTGGGTTTTACTCACAGCCTGCTTTTTCATGGCTCTTATCAGAGCCTTTGATATCATATTGAGAGTCTAATTAAAGGAGGATCGCTTTGTCCGACATCCGATATAAACGCGTGCTTCTTAAGCTTTCCGGCGAAGCACTGATGGGCGACGGCCAATATGGCATTGACCCCAAGGTTACCGACCATCTTGCCAAGCAGGTCAAGGAGCTGCTCGCCGTTGGCCATGAGGTCGGCGTCGTTGTCGGCGGCGGCAATATTTTCCGTGGCATGGCCGGCGCTGCCGGTGGCATGGAGCGTGCTCAGGCCGACTACATGGGCATGCTGGCAACCGTTATGAACGCGCTCGCCCTGCAGGATGCCTTCGAGCATAACGATGTTCCCTGCCGCGTGATGAGCGCTATCCAGATGAACGAGATCTGCGAGCCCTATATTCGTCGTCGTGCTATCAACCACCTGTCCAAGGGTAATGTCGTTATCTTCGCCGCCGGCTCGGGCAATCCGTACTTTACGACTGACACCGCCGCGGCCCTTCGCGCCTGCGAGATCGGTGCGGAGATTCTGATTAAGGCCACCAAGGTTGACGGCATCTACGACAAGGATCCCGTCAAGTGCGCCGATGCCGTCCGTTTTGACAAGATTACCTATCACGAGGTTCTCGTCCGCGGTCTGCAGGTTATGGATTCCACGGCTACGGCACTGTGCCAGGATAACCGTATGCCGATTTTGGTCCTCAACATCGATGGCGAGGACACCGTCAAGCGCGCGCTCGCGGGTGAGCCCGTCGGCACGCTCGTCTATCAGGAGGATTAAGCATGGCAGAGAACATCACCGCCCATATGGACAAGTCGCTCGAGTCCCTCAAGCATAACTTCTCCAAGGTCCGTACCGGTCGTGCCAACGCCAACATTCTGTCCGACATCACCGTCGATTATTACGGTGTCCCCACGCCGGTCACGCAGGTTGCCGCCGTCAAGACCCCCGAGGCTCACATGCTGCTCATCGAGCCGTGGGATAAGGCGCTCATCAATGCTATCGTCAAGGCCATCGGCGCTTCCGATCTGGGTATTACCCCCAACTCCGATGGCACCGTCGTTCGTCTTCCGTTCCCGGCTCCCACTGAGGAGCGCCGTCGCGAGCTCGTCAAGGAGTGCCGCGAGTACGCCGAGCAGGCCAAGGTGTCTATCCGTAACATCCGTCGCGACTTCAACAACAAGCTCGAGCGCGATGAGGAGCTCACCGAGGACGACGTACGTCGCGAGCAGGCCAAGGTCCAGAAGCATACCGATGAGTATGTCGCCAAGGTCGAGGAGCTTCTGAAGGAAAAAGAAGCCGAGGTCATGGAGATCTAAGGTGCAATACGACGAGCATAAACTGGTCGAGTACTTTGCCGACGCCCCTGCGGGCGTCGGTTTTTCCGACCTTGACCTCAATAACATTCCGCACCATATCTCGTGCATCATGGACGGCAACGGTCGTTGGGCCACGTCGCGCGGTCTTGCACGCACCGAGGGCCACAAGGCGGGTATCGTCTCGCTGCGCGAGATCATTACCGCCTGCGTGCGCCTGGGCGTCGACGTGCTTTCGGCCTATGCATTTTCGACTGAAAACTGGAATCGACCGCAGCACGAGGTCAACGTCTTGATGCATCTGTTTGCCAAGACGTTTATCGACGAGCTGCCGCTTCTGAAGCGCGAAAATGTGCGTGTTGTCTTTTTGGGCGACATTTCCGCGCTGCCCAAGAAGACTCGCGACGTTTTTGAGCGCGGTCTTGCCGAGTGCGCCGATCACACCGGTATGACGCTGGCGCTTGCCGTCAACTACGGCGCGCGTGCCGAGATTACCCGCGCTGTCCGTCAGATCGCATCCGACGCTGCCGCCGGTAAGATCGATCCTGCCGCAATTGATGACGACATGGTGACTTCCCACCTCTATACCGCCGGTCTTCCCGATCCCGAACTTGTGATTCGCACCTCTGGTGAGCTGCGCCTTTCGAACTATCTGCTGTGGCAGGTGGCTTATTCCGAATTCTACGTCACCGATACCTATTGGCCCGACTTTGATCGTTGGGGCCTTGTCGACGCCATTTTGGCCTATCAGGGCCGTGACCGTAGGTTTGGTGGACTGAGCAAGACCGAGGAGGCTTAATCGTGTCCGATCGTCCCAAGGCATCTGCTCCCAAGACGCCAGTTTCCGCGGCGCCTGCGCGCAAGGCTGCCACTGCGGGAGCGCCTGCAGCGAAGAGCGGCACCGGTTCGTGGCTGGCGGGCTTTATTACCCGTGCCGCCGCCGGTATCGTCTACGCCGTTGTCTTTATCCTGTGCCTGGTTTTGGGTATCGTGCCCACGGCCATCTTTGTTTCTGTCATGAGCGGTCTGTGCTGCTATGAGTTTTTCCGTATGACAAGGCTCGATGGCAAGATGGCTAACGAGCGCATGGGTATCGCTGCCGCCGTACTCTTTCCGCTGTCGGCGTTGGGCGATTCGATGTTGCTGAATGCCCTGCTTTTTGCCTTGATGCTCGCGGTGGGCATTTGGTATGTCTGGTCGCCGCGTACCCGCATCTCTGATGTGGCCGTGACGCTCATGGGTCCCATCTACACTGGCTTTATGCTGTCGGCTATCGTGCTGCTGCGCGATGCCGTGCCCGGTTTTGCCGGCGCCCTGCTTTCAGTGGGCGTTTGCGCGTCCCTTTGGGTCTCCGATTCGTTTGCCTACATCGTGGGCAGCCGTATCGGCAAGCACAAGATGGTTCCCAAGATCTCCCCCAAAAAGAGCTGGGAGGGGTTTGCCGGCGGCATCTTGGGCTCGGTTTTGATTTGGCTCATCCTGTGGGCGACGCACTTCTACAAGCTCAGCCTGCCCTATGCGCTGCTGTGCGGCGTGGTCGTGTCCATTCTGGGCGTTATCGGCGACCTTATCGAGTCGCGCATCAAGCGCGGTGTGGGCGTCAAGGATTCCGGCAACCTTATCCCGGGCCACGGCGGAATGCTCGATCGTAGCGATTCGCTTATCTTCGGTTGCATCACCGCACAGCTGTTGCTGATGATTGGAGGCGTGCTGTAATGTCCTTCCAGACGACGTATGGCCCCGATGGACGCCTTCGCGTTGCCATCCTGGGTTGTACGGGCTCTATCGGCACCCAGGCGCTCGATGTGTGCCGCCAGCATGCCGATCGCCTGCAGGTGACGGCGCTGTCCGTTAATTCCAGCACCTCGGAGCTCGTTGCCGCTGCCCGCGAGTTCTCGGTTCCGGCGGTTGCCGTTGCCGATGTCGCTCATGGCGATGACGCCGTGCTGCAGGAGTTGCCCGAGGGCACACAGCTCGGCGTTGGCGCGCAGGCGGTTTGCGAGCTCGCGCGTCGCGACGATGTCGACTGCGTGCTCGTCGCTATTGTGGGCGCCGCCGGTCTCGAGGCGAGCCATGCGGCCTTGACCTCGAATAAGCGCCTTGCCCTTGCCAACAAGGAGTCCCTCGTCGTCGGTGGCGACTTGCTTATGCCGTTGGCGCAACCGGGCCAGCTTATTCCGGTCGACTCTGAGCATTCCGCCATCTACCAGTGCTATCTGGGGGAGAACCCGCGCGAGGCCCACTGCATTTGGCTCACCTGCTCGGGCGGTCCGTTCTTTGGCTGCACGCGCGACGAGCTCGATCGCGTGACGCGTGCCGATGCCCTCGCGCATCCCACGTGGGCCATGGGTGCCAAGATCACCATTGACTCCGCCACCCTCATGAACAAGGGCCTGGAGCGCATTGAGGCCATGCATCTGTTTAACTGCGACCTCGATTTCATTAACGTGGTCGTGCAGCGTCAGTCCAAGATTCACTCTATGGTCGAGTTCGCCGACGGCTCCGTGATGGCGCATCTCGGTGCATCCGACATGCGTATTCCCATCCAGTTCGCGTTCTCGTATCCCGAGCGTTGGGATACTCCGGCGCCTCGTATCGATTTCCGCGAGCTGGGGCAGCTCACGTTTGATGCTGCCGACATGGATACCTTCCGCTGTCTGGCACTGGCCGAGCGTGCCGGCAAGACGGGTGGCACCATGCCGTGCGTGCTCAATGCCGCCAACGAGGTCGCCGTCGATGCCTTCCTGCACGATGGCTGCAGCTTTACCGATATCGATCGCATTGTGGAATCCTGCATGGACGCCCACGATATGCAGGTGGTCGATTCGTTTGAGCAGCTTCGCGACATCGATGCGTGGGCGCGTGAAAAGGCTGCGCAGGTGCTCGCCGCAACCCGTTCCTAACCCATAAGGATTGCTTTTTCGTTTTATGGATACTGTTCTGAGCGTTCTCTCATCGGTCTTTTGGGGCCTGCTGATGCTTTCCGTCCTCGTGTTTTTGCACGAGGGCGGCCACTTTTTGGCGGCGCGCGCCTGCGGCGTCCGTGTGACCGAGTTCTTTTTGGGTCTGCCGTGCCGCTTTGACATCCATTACACGTCGCGTCGCATTGGAACCAAGTTTGGCGTGACCCCGCTGCTGCTGGGTGGCTACGCTGCCATCTGCGGTATGGATCCGACCGATGTTTCGTGCGCCGACCGCGTGCTCGCGGCTATCTATCGTCATGGTCGCGTGACCGTGGCCGACCTTGCTGTCGAGCTCGAGCTTTCCGAGGAGGATGTGCTCGAGGCATGCGCCCTTTTGCTGGGCTGGGGCTCCATCGCGCCCTGGTATGAGGAAGGGGAGAAGCCCTCGCCGAGCTACTATCCCACCAAATATCAGACGTTGCCGCGAGACAAGGCAGGCTATACCACCTTTGATGGTCGCCGTTTCGATCGCGAACATGCGACTGCCGAGGGCGATGTGTGGGAGCTGCCGTGCGGCGAGGCCGAGTTCCTTGCGCAAGAGCGCTCGCACACCTATCTTGGCCAAGGCTTTCTCAAGCGCGCCTTTATGCTGCTCGCGGGCATTATCGTCAATATCTTGACGGGTTTTTTGCTCCTTATGAGCATCTATTCCATTGCGGGTGTCACCGTGCCGATGGATACCAACGTGATCGGTCAGGTTGACGAGGGGTCTATTGCCGCCAAGGCGGGTATCGAGGGCGGTGACGCGATCCTTTCGGTTGACGGTGTCTCATGTTCCACTTGGATGGATGTCTACGATGCCATCGGCAAGGCTGCCGGTAAGGACGATATCGCCATCGAGTACGAGCGTGACGGCAAGCAGCATTCGACCACGGTTGCGCTCAAAGAGGACGAGCGCCTAGGTGTGTATGCCTCTACGCAGGTGGTCCGTTTAGACCCCATCACGTCGGCTCGCCTGTCGTTCTCCTATGTCGTGCAGACAGCGGATGGCGTGATGCGCCTGCTCCAGCCGCAGCATACGATGGAGATTCTCGATCAGTCTTCTTCGATCGTGGGTATTAGCGTTATGTCCTCACAGGCCGCTGCTGCCGGCCCTGCCACGTTCCTTTCCTTTGCCGCCCTCATTTCGTTCTCGCTTGGCTTTATGAACCTGCTGCCCATCCCACCGCTCGATGGCGGCAAGCTGGTCATCGAGATCATTCAAAAGATTGCGGGCCGCGAGCTGCCGCTCAAAGTGCAGACAATCGTCAGCTATGTCGGCATCGCGCTCTTTGCACTGCTGTTTGTCTATATGCTTCGTTCCGACATCCTTCGATTTATTCTGTAGGGGAGTGTTTGGATTGTCTTTATCCCATCCTTTGCCTCGCGAGTTGACGCGCCCCGTGCATGTGGGCGGCGTGCAGATCGGTGGTGGCGCTCCGGTCGTGGTTCAGTCTATGACCTGCACCGATACTGCTGATGCCCAGGCAACGCTTGCGCAAGTGTGCGCGTTGGCGCAGGCTGGCTGCGATATCGTGCGCGTGAGCGTGCCTACCGAGGCTGCGCTCGAGGGCTTTCGCACGATTTGTGCCGAGTCTCCGGTGCCAATCGTCGCCGATATCCATTTTAACCATAAGCTTGCCATTGGCGCTGTCGAGGCTGGCGCCTCTAAGCTGCGCATCAACCCCGGCAATATCGGCGATTGGGCTAAGGTCGATGCCGTCATCGATGCCGCGGGTGCCGCGGGCTGCGCGATTCGCATCGGCGTGAACGCGGGCTCGCTTGAGCAAGATATTGCCGAGCGCGACGACCTCACGCAGCCCGAAAAGCTCGTGATGTCGAGCGAACGCTTTGTGCGGCACTTTGAGGACCGTGGGTTTACCAACATCGTGCTATCCGCCAAGGCCCATAGCGTACAGACGACACTTGATACCTATCGCGCCCTGTCGCGCGAGATACCGCATGTTCCGCTCCACCTGGGCGTGACGGAGGCGGGGACCAAGCTTCAGGGCACCATCAAGAGCTCTGTAGGCTTGGGTATCTTGCTTTCCGAAGGCATCGGTGACACCATGCGTGTGTCGCTCACGGCCGATCCGGTTGAGGAGCCGCCGGTCGCCTGGGGAATTCTACAGTCGCTGGGCCTGCGTCGCCGTGGTCCCGAGATTGTCTCGTGCCCCACGTGCGCCCGCTGCCAGGTTAACCTGATTCCCATCGCCGAGGAGGTCACCGAGCGGCTTAAGAACTATTCCGCGCCGCTTTCGATCGCCGTGATGGGATGTGCGGTCAACGGCCCCGGAGAGGCATCTGACGCCGACCTGGGTGTTGCCTGCGGACGTGGTCAGGGCCTGCTCTTTTCGCATGGCCAGATCATTGGTAAAGTAGCTGAGGATCAAATTGTCGACGCGCTTATGGCCGAGGTCGACAAACTTATTGAGGAGAAATAAATGACCCGAGCAATGTATATGTCTAAGCTCTATGCGCCGACGCTCAAAGAGGATCCGGCCGACGCCGAGCTTGCAAGCCATCGTCTGCTGCTTCGTGCCGGTATGATCCGCAAGGAGGCCGCCGGTCTCTATTCCTATCTGCCGCTTGCTTGGCGCTCGATTCGCAAGATCGAGAATATCGTGCGAGACGAGATGGACGCCGCTGGCGCCCAGGAGCTTATGATGCCTATCATGGTCGACGCCGAGTTGTGGCGTGAGTCCGGCCGCATCGACGCCTATGGCAAGGAGCTTGTGCGCTTTGACGACCGTCACGGTCGCGAGTTCGTCCTGGGCCCCACGCACGAGGAGACCGTCACGGCCCTGGTGCGCAACGAGCTGCGCTCCTACAAACAGCTGCCCGTCAACCTGTACCACATTCAGGACAAGTTCCGCGACGAGTTCCGTCCCCGCTTTGGCCTGATGCGCGGCCGCGAGTTTATCATGAAGGACGCCTACAGCTTCTCTGCCACGCAGGAGAGTCTGCAGGAGGAGTACGACAAGATGAAGCAGGCTTACGCCAACATCTGCGAGCGCTGCTACATCAAGGCTCTGCCCGTTGTCGCCGACTCCGGCGAGATCGGCGGCGACACCTCCGTCGAGTACATGGCTCTTGCTGACGCTGGTGAGGCTTCACTGGTCTACTGCGACGATTGCGGCTTTGCCGCCGATGACGAGGCCGCGAGCACTAAGGTGGTCGTGGCCGAGGGCCCCGGCGATGGTAAGCTCACCAAGGTCGAGACCCCGGGTATGGGCACCATTGAGGCCGTCGCTAAGTTCTTTGGGTTCCCCGAGAACGGTACGCGCAAGTCCCTGGCGTTGATCGACGCCGAGGGCAAACCGGTCGTTGCCATTGTCCCGGGAGACCACGAGCTCAACGATTGCAAGGCTGAGCATGTCTTTGGCAAGGGCTATCGCATGATGACCGACGAGGAGCTCCAGACCTACGGTCTGCATAAGGGCTTTATCGGACCGGTTAACCTGCCCGAGGGCATTCGTCTGGTCTGCGATGAGAGCCTGCGCGAGTCCAAACAGTGGGCCTGTGGCGCCAACGAGGTCGACTACCACTTTACCGGTGCCTGCCCCGAGCGCGACTTTACCGTCGATGAGTGGGCTGACCTGGTCACCGTCGTTGCCGGCGATCCCTGCCCGCACTGCGGCAAGCCGCTCTCTGCTGCCCGCGGTATCGAGGTCTCCCAGGTGTTCCAGCTGGGCACCAAGTATTCCGAGGCCATGGGTGCCACCTTTATGGACGAGGACGGCAAGGAGAAGCCGCTCATCATGGGTTGCTACGGCGTTGGTGTTTCCCGCTCGCTCGCTGCCGTCGTGGAGCAGCACAACGACGAGCACGGTATCGTCTGGCCGGTCTCAGTCGCCCCGTACGAGGTCGCGGTGATTCCGCTCGACCCCAAGAAGGAGGAGTGCGCTACCGTCTGTGAACAGATCGTCGACGGTCTGTGCGCCGAGGGTATCGAGGTCGTCGTCGACGACCGCGATGAGCGTCCCGGCTTTAAGTTTGCCGATAACGACCTCATGGGCTTCCCGTATCAGGTCGTGCTTGGCAAGCGTGGCCTCAAGAATGGTACTGTGGAGCTCAAGGACCGTGCCACGGGCGAGCGTGAGGACGTGGCGATCGACGAGGTCGTCGCCAAGGTCGCCGAGCTCGTGAAGGCTGCCCGCCGTTAATCGGCGATTTCACATGTAGTTCGAAATACGGGACGGCCCCGCATTTCTCCAGATCGGGGACATGTGGGGTCGTCCTTTTATCTTGTGGCATGCTCGATATCTAAAAGGAAAACCCCACAGCCCTAATGAGCTGCGGGGTTTTCTTGTGCCTCCGATGCGAAATAAATCGCTCAGATATTACTGATAATCGACGACGTCGATCCAGTTCTTCAGGAACTCATCGTTCACGTTGCGCTTACGAGCGAGCTCGGAAGCGGCTACGATGCTCGTCCACTGACGCACGACCTGCATGGGCATGTCGGCGCGGTCGCAGTAGAGCTCCAGGTAGGCCTCGGCCTGATCCTTGCTGTTGAGGGCAAAGAGCAGGTAGGTGGTGGCAACGTCGGCAGCAGGGGAGCCCTGGGTGGCGTGTGCCCAGTCGCAGACGTACAGCTGGCCGTCGTCGCCGACGATGACGTTGGAGGGGTTGAAGTCGCCGTGGCAGACCTTGAACTCCTTGGTCATGCCGTCCAAGCGCTCCTGAAGGTTGTAGCGCGTGGTGGCATTGAGCTGATCCAGGCTGTCGATCATGCGGGCGAACTTGTCGCGCTGACGGTTGAGCAGCGGGGAGGTGTAGCCGTGGATCTCGATCTGGAGGTCGACGAACATCTCGAGGTACTCACCGAAGCGCTGGGGCTCGGCAGTCATCTTCTCGGCAAGGGTGGTACCCGGGACCTTCTCGGTCACGAGCGCCCAGCCGTTGGCGTTCTCGAGCTGGGAAACCTCGAGAGCCTTGGGGCTGCGGATGCCGCACTCATTGATGCGGGCAAGATTCAAAGCCTCGTTGAACACGTCGGAGACGGGCTTGGTCTCGTTAAAGACCTTGACGATCTTGTCGCCCAGGTCGTAAACGACCTTGTTGCCACGGCGGACGAGCTCGGTCTTGGAATCGGGTAGCAGCATGGTTGCATCCTTTCAACGATGCGATAGAAGCGACGGCGGGGGTGTGTGAAACACCCGTGCACCCCCGCCGTTAAAAACCGTGCTAGAACTAGCAGACGGCGTAATCCTGAGGCTCGCGGCCGTAGTAGGCGTCCAGATAGAGCTCCTTGATCTCGCTCATGAGCGGGTAGCGCGGGTTAGCGCCGGTGCACTGGTCGTTGAATGCCTGCTCGGTCATCTCGTCGAGGGTGTCGAGGAAGTACTGCTCGTCGACACCGTAGTCGGCGATGGTCTTCTTGACGCCGATGAAGTCCTTGAGCTCCTCGAGCTTCGTGATGAAGTTCTCGAAGACCTCCTTGTCGTCCTTGCCCTCGATGCCGCAGTACTTGGCCATCTCGGCGTAGTTGTGCAGCGCGTTGGGGTAAGGATACTGAGAGAAGGTACCCATCTTGACGGGAGCCTCGGCGGCGTTGTAGCGCATAACGCGGGTCAGGATGACGGCGTTGGCGATGCCGTGGGGCAGGTGATGGAAAGCGCCGAGCTTGTGGGCCATGGAGTGGTTGAGGCCCAGGAAGGCGTTGGCGAAGGCCATACCGGCCATGCAGGAGGCGTTGTGCATCTCCTCGCGGGCGTGCGGGTCCTTGGCGCCGTTCGTGAAGCTGGAGGGCAGGTTCTCAAAGACGAGCTTAGCAGCGCGCTCGGAGAGGCCCTTGGTGTAGTCGGAAGCCATGATGGAGACGTAGGACTCGATGGCGTGGGTCATGACATCGATGCCGGAGGCGGCGGTCAGGCCGCGCGGGGCGGTCATGCAGTTGTCGGCGTCGACGATAGCCATGTTGGGGAGCAGCGCGTAGTCGGCGAGCGGCCACTTGATGCCGGTCTCCTTGTCCGTGATGATGGCGAACGGCGTGCACTCGGAGCCGGTACCCGAGGAGGTCGGGACGGCGACGAAGTAGGCCTTCTTGCCCATCTCGGGGAAGGTGAAGATACGCTTGCGGATGTCCATGAAGTCCATGGCCATGTCCTCAAACTTGCACTCGGGGTGCTCGTACATCATCCACATGATCTTGCCGGCGTCCATAGCGGAGCCACCGCCGACGGCGATGATGACGTCCGGCTCAAAGAGAGCCATCTGCTTGGCACCACGACGTGCGCACTGCAGCGACGGATCGGGCTCGACGTCGTAGAAGCAGTCGTGGGCGATGCCCATCTCGTCGAGCTTGGCCTCGATGGCGCGGGTGTTGCCATTCTTGAAGAGGAACTGGTCGGTGACGATGAAGGCGCGCTTCTTGCCCATGACGTTGCCCAGCTCGTCGAGGGCGACGGGCGTGGAACCCTTCTTGAAGTAGACCTTCTCGGGAGCGCGGAACCACAGCATGTTCTCACGGCGCTCGGCCACAGTCTTAACGTTGATCAAGTGCTTCACCCCAACGTTCTCGGAGACGGAGTTGCCGCCCCAGGAGCCGCAGCCCAGGGTCAGAGACGGCTTCATGCCAAAGTTGTACAGGTCACCGATGCCGCCGTGCGAGGACGGGGTGTTGATGACGATACGGCAGGCCTTCATGACGTGCTCGAACAGGCTGATCTTCTCGGCCTGGGCGGGGTGCACGTACAGAGAGGCGGTGTGGCCCGGGCCACCGGCGAGCACCAGGTGCTCAGCCTTGTCGACGGCCTCCTGGAAGTCCTTGGCGTGGTACATGGCCAGGACCGGGGAGAGCTTCTCGTGGGAGAACTCCTCCTTGGCGGGGTCGGTGGAGGTGACCTCGGCGATCAGGATCTTGGTCTTGGCGGGAACCTCGATGCCGGCGAGCTCGGCAATCTTGGCGGCAGCCATGCCGGGGATGCGGTGATCGAGGGCGCCATTCTTGAACATGGCGGCACGCAGGGCCTCCATCTCGGCACCCTGCTTGACGAAGTAGCAGCCGCGCTTCTGGAACTCGGCCTTAACCTGGTCATAGATGGTGTCGATGACGGTCACGGACTGCTCGGAAGCGCAGATCATGCCGTTGTCGAAGGTCTTGGAGTGGATGATGGAGTTGACGGCGAGCAGCACGTCGGCGGTGTCGTCGATGACGACCGGGGTGTTACCGGCGCCAACGCCCAGGGCGGGCTTGCCCGAGGAGTAGGCGGCCTTGACCATGCCCGGGCCACCGGTTGCGAGGATGATGTCGACGTCGCGCATGACCATGTTGGTCAGCTCGATGGAGGGGACATCGACCCAGCCGATGATGCCCTCGGGGGCACCGGCCTTGACGGCGGCGTCAAGCACGAGCTTAGCGGCGGCGATGGTGCACTTGGCGGCAGCCGGGTGCGGGGAGATGATGATGGCGTTGCGGGTCTTCAGGCTGATCAGCGTCTTGAAGATCGCGGTGGAGGTGGGGTTGGTCGTCGGGATGACGGCGCCCACGATGCCGATGGGCTCGGCGATCTTGGTGATGCCGTAGGCCTCGTCGCGCTCCAGGACACCACAGGTCTTGGTGTTCTTGTAAGCGTTGTAGATGTACTCTGCGGCGTAGTGGTTCTTGATGACCTTGTCCTCAAGAACGCCGCGGCCGGTCTCCTCGATGGCCATCTTCGCCAACGGGATACGAGCCTTGTTGGCGGCCATGGCGGCCTCATAGAAGATCTTGTCGACCTGCTCCTGCGTGTACGTAGCAAAAAGCGCCTGGGCCTCTCGCATCTGAGCGAGCTTAGCCTCAAGCGCCTCTACGTTGTCCACAATTGCGGGAGTAGTGTTTTCCGGTGACTTTTTCACCATTTGTGTCTCCTTGCGATCGGAGATTTACCCTACGTCTTGCATGATAGCAAGAAATTATTCGGCGAACGGTAAGATTCCCGTAAAAGGCACACTAAAACGCTTTAACAAACTGAAGCGTTTTAACTAAAACTATCTGCCAGTGCATCGTCCCGCTCATTGGGGACAGACTTACATGAGTGGTTTCACTCATTGGGGACAGACATCGATTTGCCATTTTGCCGTTCTGGGCCTGTTTTTGCCGCTCATTGGATATAAATAGGTCACAGGCTCAGCATTTCGCGTTGCTTCTCTCCTTTTAGGTGTTGCCTGTACAGCTTTGAAAGGAGAGATTATGCCCCGATGCGCCCGCGCCGTTTCGATTACCGGCTATTACCACGTCTTTGACCGCGGCAACTCCAAACAGATTATTTTTGAAGATGATTCCGACCGCTATCGTTTCCTATCGGATATCTCGGACAGGTTTGCGCGCCTTGAAGTGGCGGTGTTGGCTTGGTGCCTTATGGACAACCACTTTCATTTGATGGTTGATGATCCATTTGACAACCTTTCAAAGGCAATGCAGTGCGCGCTGACGGCCTATGCCAAGTATTTCAATGGGAAAACCGGAAGAACGGGCCACCTGTTTGATAATCGCTATTCGCGGGTCGCGGTCGAGTCGGACACGCAGGCGGTGCAGTTGCTCGATTATATCCATCTCAATCCCGTGAAAGGTGCGCTCGACTCGCTTGATGCCTACCGCTGGTCAAGCTACAAGGCATACCAGCTGGGATACGATCCCTTTGATATCTGCGATGCGGCCCCCATGCTCGATATTGTCGGGGGTTCCCGTCGCTATTGCGAGCATCTTAAGGAAGTTGCCGAGCGGATCTGGTCAGTTGAGATTCTTCCGCGTCGACGGATTCCCGACGAGGATGCCCTTACCGTCGCACACGAGGCCCTGCCGAGCATTGATCCTGCGCTGCTCAAGGCCCTGCCACGCCCCGAACGCGATGCCTGTCTGCTAAGGCTCAGGCGGGCCCATCTTACGGTCAAGCAAATTGCCCGTATCACCGGTATCGGCGCTACAAGCGTAACCAAGGCCACCACAGGCTGGAACGAGGCGGCCTGAGGTATGGATTGGGGCCGATCGATGCACTGTGAGCTTAGGAAAGCATTCATCTAAGTCTGTCCCCAATGCGTGAAAACACTCATGTAAGTCTGTCCCCAATGAGTGCAAAAAGGCGCCCTCCGTGGGGGAGGACGCCTTTGGTAAGTTCTATATGAACGCGAGGTCTTTGACCCGGAGAGTCCGAGGTACTTGTTGGTAAGACCTTATTTAGGAGCGCGCAACCTTGCCAGACTTAAGGCAGGTGGAGCAAACGTTCATCTTGCGACGGTGACCATCGACGACGACGTAGACGCGCTGGATGTTGGGGCGGAACTTACGGTTGGTGACGCGGTGAGAGTGGCTGATGGAGCGACCGGCAACGGGGTGCTTACCGCAAACTTCGCAAACTTTGGACATAACTGACCCTCCTTGGGCGACAAACGAACATGTCGCGTTAACAAACAAGCCTGAACTATAGCACAGAAGTCGCTCCCTGTGCGCAATCTACACAGAGATATTCCTCTTTTGGCGATAGTGCCCACGCTACGGCCCTGGACGTAGATCCGATTTGCGTGCAGCAGAGGGGATTATGCCAGCTCGTGCGTGTGTTTTCAAGCTCGTCCCACAAATATATATAGGTTTATGGAGCGCCTGCGCACGTTTACGGATTGCTCTGTATTTATGCTCGCAATTAAGCTCGAGGTTGGCTACACTATCCCTTGACCATTAAAGGGGTACGAGATACCCACATGGAATTACATAGCTGCCAAAGAGCAGCCTTTCCTGTGGGTGTCTGGTCCGCTTAAGCGGTCGGGCATCTATTTTTTTGACTGTGTCAGCAGTCAAGACATGTGAGGAAGGAGATCGATGGGCACGACTTCCCCCAAGGCGGTCATCATGGACGAGACCGCCGTCAATCGAGCGATGACCCGCATTGCGCACGAGATTCTCGAGCGCAACGAGGGCTGTGAAGACCTCGCTCTGGTCGGCATCGTCACGCGCGGCGACCTTCTGGCAAAGAAGCTCGCCGAGGAGATCAAGGAGATCGAGGGCGTCGACGTTCCGCTCGGTAGCCTCGACATCAGCTTCTACCGCGATGACTACGCTACCAATTTTGCTCCCGCGATCCACGCTACCAACATTCCCTTCAGCGTCGACGGCAAGCGCGTCGTGCTGGTGGACGACATCCTGTATACGGGCCGTACTATCCGCGCCGCTCTGGATGCTGTCATGGACCTGGGCCGTCCGAGCCGCATCGAGCTGGCAGTTCTCGTTGACCGCGGTCACCGTGAGCTCCCCATCTCGCCGGACTTTGTCGGCAAGAACGTTCCCTCGTCGCATGAGGAGAACGTGCACCTATATATGAAGGAAGTAGACGGCCGCACCGCTGTCGAGATTAACGACGTCGCGCCGGGTTCCCATGTGGGCTCCGCGCCGCTGGGAGGTGAGTAGTACCGTGGCGTTCAACCATAAGCACCTGATCGACATTACCGAGTACTCCGAAGAGGACATCAAGCTCATCCTCGAGACCGCCAAGGCGTTCTCCGAGGTCAACGAGCGTGCGATCAAGAAGGTCCCCACGCTCAAGGGCAAGACCATCGTCAACATGTTCAACGAGCCCTCGACGCGCACCCGCAGCTCCTTCGAGCTCGCCGAGAAGCGCCTTTCGGCCGACAGCCTCAACTTTGGCGGCTCCTCGACCTCCACGGTCAAGGGCGAGAGCCTCGTCGACACCGTCGAGACCCTCAACGCCTACAAGATTGATTGCATCGTCGTTCGCGATAAGCACGCCGGTGCTCCCTACATCGTCACGCAGAACTCGCCCGCGAGCGTTATCTGCGCCGGCGACGGCAAGCACAACCATCCTACGCAGGCCCTGCTCGACCTGTACACCATCTGGGAGCACAAGGGTGACTTCCACGGTCTGAAGGTCGCTGTCGTCGGCGATATCGCGCACTCCCGTGTCTGCGGCTCGCTGATCCCCGCCCTTAAGATCATGGGCTGCGAGACCTACGCTGTCGCCCCCGGCACGCTGCTGCCGCCGGCGCCCGAGGTTCTGGGTTGCGACCACGTGACGAGCGACCTCGATTCCGTCCTGCCCGAGCTGGACGTCGTCTACATGCTGCGCGTGCAGCAGGAGCGCCTTGAGGGCGCTCCGTTCCCCACGATTCGCGAGTATCACAAGCTCTTCGGCCTGACCAAGGACCGCGAGAAGCTCATGAAGCCCGATACGATCATCTGCCACCCGGGCCCCATCAACCGCGGCGTCGAGTTCGACTCCTATATGGCCGACCACCCGCAACGCTCCGTCATCCTGGAGCAGGTCTACGCCGGTATCTGCGTGCGTATGGCTATCCTGTATCTGCTGCTTGGAGGTGCCGATAATGGCCTTGCTTCTTAAGAATGCCCACGTCGTCGACCCGTCTGTCGAGCTTGACGGTGTCGTTGACGTCCTGATTGACGGCGACAAGATCGCCGAGGTCGGCGAGAATCTCGCCGTCGAGGGAGCCGAGGTCCGCGACCTTTCCGGCAAGTACCTCGTCCCCGGCCTGGTGGATATGCACGTTCACCTTCGCGAGCCCGGCTACGAGGTCAAAGAGGACATCGAGAGCGGCACTCGCGCAGCTGCCAAGGGCGGCTTTACCGGTGTGTGCTCCATGCCCAACACCGATCCCGTCACCGATAACGGCACCGTCGTGGAGTTCGTCAAGTCCCGTGCTGCCGAGGTCGGTCACTGCCGCGTCTATCCGTCGGGCGCCATGACCCGCGGTCTTAAGGGCGAGGCCATGTCCGAGATGGGCGATATGGTCGCCCATGGCGCCGTCGCCTTCACCGACGACGGTCGCGGCGTGCAGGGCGCGGGCATGCTCCGTCGCTGCATGGACTACGGCAAGATGTTCGGCAAGGTCTTTATGAGCCACTGCCAGGACGAGGACCTGGTCGGCCACGGCCAGATCAACGAGGGCAAGGTCTCGACCCGTCTGGCTCTCGAGGGCTGGCCGGCTGCCGGCGAGGAGCTCCAGATCGCCCGCGACATCGAGATCGCCAAGCTGACTGGTGCCAAGCTGCACATCCAGCACATCTCCACCGCCCATGGCCTGGAGATCGTGCGTGCCGGTAAGGCCGCTGGCGTTCAGGTTACCTGCGAGGCCACCCCGCACCACATGTTCCTGACCGAGAACGACCTGGACGAGACCTACAACACCTCTCTCAAGGTCAATCCGCCGCTGCGTACCGATGAGGACGCTGAGGCAATCCGTCAGGGTGTCATCGACGGTACCGTCGACGCTATCGTTACCGACCACGCTCCCCACACCCCGTGGGAGAAGGCCCGCGAGTTCGAGCTCGCGCCCTTTGGAATGATTGGCCTCGAGACTTCGCTGTCGCTCGTGCTCACTGAGCTGGTCAACACGGGCAAGATGAGCGTGAGCCGCATGGTCGAGCTCATGGCCATCAAGCCGCGTGAGATTCTGGGCCTCGATCAGGTTCAGGTCAAGGCGGGCTCTGTCGCCGACCTGACCGTGTTCGACCCCTCCGCAACCTGGACGGTTGGCGAGGACGGTTACGAGTCGCGCGCCGAGAACTCCGGTTTTGCCGGCCGCACGCTCACCGGTCGTGCCACCGATGTATTTGTCGGTGGCAAGCAGACGCTCGCCGACGGCTGCATCTGCTAGCATAGCCTTATCGCTTTTGTGCGCGGCGCCCTTGCGGTGCCGCGCTTTCTGTTCGTTTAGACCATGCAACCGCATGGGGGATTGGAGCGTCTATGCCCACACCTTCCACTGCACGCATGCACGACTTCGAGGTCGTCTCGAACCAGGAGATCGCCGACGGCATCTTCTCGCTCGTAATCTCGGCCCCCAAGCTTGCAAGTGCGCTCAAGCCCGGTCAGTTTGTGAACATTGCCGTGCCCGGCGATGCCTCCTCGCTGCTTCGCGTGCCCCTGAGCTTCTATCGCGCCGACGCCGAGGCCGGCACCGTCGAGCTGTGGTACGCCGTCGTGGGCGACGATACCCGCCGTTTGTCCCAGATGGGCCCTGGCTCCACCTCTAACCTGTTGGGCCCCGGTGGCCGTGGCTGGATGGTACCCGAGGGCACCAGGAAGGCACTGCTCGTCGCCGGTGGCATCGGCGTTCCGCCTGTGCTGTGTCTTGCCGGCATGCTTGCCGAGCAGGGTGTTGATGTGGACGTGTGCCTGGGCTTTGGCACCGCTTCCAAAGTCGTGGGTGTCGATGAGTTCCGTGCGCTGGGCGCCACGGTTAACGTGTGCACCGACGACGGTTCGCTCGGCACGCACGGTTTTTGCACCGATCCGGCAGCCGAGCTGCTTGGAGAGGGCGGCTACGACTACGTCGCCAGCTGCGGCCCCGCCGTCATGATGAAGAAGGTCGCCGCCGCTGCCGCCGAGGCCGGTGTGTACTGCGAGGTGTCGCTCGAGCGCATGATGAGCTGTGGCTTTGGCGCCTGCAACACCTGCAATGTCGAGACGGTCGACGGTATGAAGGGTGCTTGTATGTGCGGTCCCGTGTTCGATGCTTCTAAGGTGGTGGTCTTCTAGTGGGTACCGTGAACATGGCCGTCGATTTCGGCGGCGTCAAGATGCAGAACCCCATTAACACCGCAGCCGGTACCTTTGGCTACGGTTGGCAGTTCCAGAACTTCTTTGATGTTTCCCAGCTGGGCGCCATCACCACCAAGGGTTGCGCTGCCGAGCCCTGGCCCGGCAATCCCGCGCCCCGCATGGCCGAAATTCCCGGCGGTATGATCAACTCCGTGGGTCTTCAGAACCCCGGCGTGGCCGCCTTTGCCCGCGAGTCCGGTCCGTGGCTCGAACAGCTGTCCAAGGACGGCTGCCAGGTCATCTGTCAGGTTGCCGGTCACTCCGTTGACGAGTTTGTCCGCGCACTCGAGATGTATGTCGAGCTATGCCCCTGGGCTGCCGGCTACGAGATCAACGTGAGCTGCCCCAACATCGCCGCCGGCGGTGCCGCCATGGGCTCCACGCCCGAGGGCGCCTCTTCCGTTATGGCTGCCTGCCGCAAGGTGACTGATAAGCCGCTGTTCGTGAAGATGGCGCCGGTCAACGTCGCCGAGATCGCCAAGGCCCTCGAGGCTGCCGGCGCCGACGGCCTTTCGGTCATCAACTCCATCCAGGGCATGGCCATCGACGTCCATACCCGCAAGTCCCGCGTGGCCAAGCCCAAGGGCGGCCTTTCGGGCCCGCTGTGCCACCACATCGCCGTGCGCATGGTCTGGGAGGTTGCCCAGGCCGTCGATATCCCCATCAACGGTGTCGGCGGTGTCATGACTGGCGAGGATGCGGCTGAGTTTATCCTGGCCGGCGCCACCTGCGTGTCGGTCGGCATGGCCAACTTCGTCGATCCGTGTGCTTCGCTTAAGATCGCGCATGAGCTCGAGGCCTGGGCCGAGTCCCAGGGCGTAAAGGACATCAACGAGCTGGTGGGTGCTTTCGAATGCTAGAGAATGATGCCCGCGACCGTGTTATCGTCGCCCTCGACTGCGACCGTGAGCGCGCGCTCGAGCTCGCCCACGAGCTTTCGGGCCATGCCGCCTGGCTCAAGGTCGGCATGACGCTCTATTACGCTGAGGGTCCCCAGATCGTCAAGACCTTTAAGGACCTTGGCTTTAAGGTCTTCCTCGACCTTAAGTTCCATGACATTCCGCATCAGGTGCGCGGCGCTGCCCGCTCGGCCTCGCTTGCCGGTGCCGACCTGCTTTCGGTCCACGGCCTGGGCTCGGGTGCTATGCTCGCTGCCTGCCGCGAGGGTGCCGAGGAGGCGCGTGAGGACCGCGCCAAGCTCGTCGCCATCACCGTGCTCACGAGCATGAATCAGGATGCCTTGAGCGAGATCGGCGTCGAGTCTCCCGTGGCCGAGGAGGCCGCCCGCTTGGCAAAGCTTGCTCAGGCCAACGGCATCGATGGCATCGTGTGCTCACCGATGGAGGCTCACGACATGCGTGAGCTGCTGGGTCCTGATGCCCTGATCGTGACTCCGGGTGTGCGTCCGGTGGGTGCCGCCCTTGGTGACCAGTCCCGCGTGGCGACGCCTTCCCAGGCTATCGAGCGTGGCGCAAGCCACATTGTGGTGGGCCGTCCCATCACCGGTGCCGACGATCCGGTTGCCGCCTTTGACGCTATCGTCGCCGAGCTGGTCGAAAACGTCGCGTAAAAGATTCCCCTAAGTCACCACTTTTGGGTCTCATTAGCACAAAATAGCCCCTGTGCCTGCGTAAACTTTCCCATCCTTTGTGTGGAATCGCAGGTCAGGGGCTTAACTTTGGGCGCAGTATATTGCACTTTTTGCGGGTATCGTCTAACCTATGGAGCCGCGATTAGGCATTTTGTACGTTCTACGTGCTAAAATGCCAATTATTGAATCAGATATAACCCAACTATTTGGAGGTACGAATGGCACTCCCTCAGCTTACCGACGAGCAGCGCAAGCAGGCTCTTGAGAAGGCTGCTGCCGCACGTCACGCCCGCGCTGAGCTTCGCGAGCAGATCAAGAAGGGCGAGAAGTCCCTCGAGTCCGTGCTCAACTCCGATGACCCCATCGCTTCCCGCATGAAGGTTTCCACCCTCATCGAGTCTCTCCCCGGTTATGGCAAGGCCAAGGCCGCCAAGATCATGGAGGAGCTCGGTATCTCCGCTACTCGTCGCGTCCAGGGCCTCGGCGTCCGTCAGCGCGAGCAGCTCCTCGAGCAGCTGACCAAATAAGTGAGCGCTCAGGATTCCAAGCTCTTTGTGATTTCTGGACCGTCAGGCGCAGGCAAGGGTACGCTCGTCACTCGTGTGCGCGAGCGCCGCTCGAACCTGGGTCTGACGGTTTCGGCTACCACGCGAGCACCACGCAAAGGTGAGGTCGACGGCGTCAACTACTTTTTTCTGACGCGCGAGGAGTTCGACCGCCGCGTGGCAAACGGTGAGTTTGTTGAGTGGGCCGAGGTCCACGGTAACTGCTACGGCACGTTGGTGAGCGAGGTCACATCCAAGCTCGCCTCGGGCGCGTCTCTGATTTTGGAGATCGATGTCCAGGGCGCCCTGCAGGTGAAGGAGCGTTTCCCCGAGGCCGTGCTGATCTTTATCAAGCCGCCTTCGCTTGAGGTGCTCCGCGAGCGTCTAGTCGGTCGCGGTACCGAGACGCCCGAGACGATTGAGCTGCGTATGGCAAACGCCGCCGATGAGCTTGCCCTTGCCGACCGCTACGACGACGTCGTGGTGAATGACGATCTCGACCGCGCGACCGATGAGCTCGTTCGCGTTCTCGATATGCATGAAAGGATCTGAGGTCCGTGTCCGTTGTAAAGCCTTGCATTGACGATCTTCTGGAGAAGACCGATCACAACCGCTTCCTGCTCGCTTCGCTTGCCTCCAAGCGCGCCTGCGACATCAATAGCATGCTGCGTGGCCAGCACAACCGCGTGCTTGCCGTCCAGGATGTCGATGACATCACCATCGGGCTTTCCGGTGCCGATACCATCTCGATGGCTATGGACGAGATTGTCGACGGTGACATCTCTTACGACGAGGCCCGTTACGAGAAGGCGCTCGGCCACAAGGTTGCTGAAGCCTAAATGGCGGCTCGCGTCTGCCTAGTCCACTATCACGAGGTTGGGCTGAAGGGCAAGAACCGCGCACATTTTGAGCATATCCTCATGGATAACATCAAGGCGGCCTTGGCCGCCTTTTCCGTGAATGCCGTGTCTCGAATTTCCGGTTATATCCTCGTGACCTTTAACGAACATCAGGCCGACGAGGCGGCGCGTGTCATTCGCACCGTTCCCGGCGTTGCCCGTGTGTCTTTGGCGTATCACACCAACCGCGACCCGCAGGAGTACTGCGCCGCCGCCGTGAAGGCGCTGCGCGAGTTTGGTTCCTTCGATTCGTTTAAGGTGCACGCCAAGCGCTCCAATACTGACTATGAGCTCACCTCGATCGATATCAATCGTCAGGTGGGCGAGGTACTGTGTGAGGCCTTCCCCGATAAAAAGGTTCAGATGCACGACCCCGACGCGATGGTGCACGTTCTGGTGGTTCAGGGTAGTGTCTACGTGTATGCGCGCTCCGAGCGCGGCGTGGGCGGTCTGCCGGTGGGTTCTGCCGACAAGGTCGTGACGCTGCTGTCGTCGGGTATCGATTCTCCGGTGGCGACCTGGATGCTCGCGCGTCGCGGCGCGGTGTGCGTGCCGGTGCATTTCTCCGGTCGTCCGCAGACGCCTGATACGAGCGAGTATTTGGTGCAGGACATCATCCGTGCGCTTGAGCCGGGTGTCCAGATCGGCCGCCTGTACGTGGTGCCGTTTGGCGACTGCCAGCGTGAGATTTCGGTCACCTGCCCCAGCAACCTGCGTGTGATCATGTATCGTCGCATTATGTATTCGGTTGCCGAGCGCATTGCGCACATCGAGGGCGCCAAGGCCATCGTTACGGGCGAATCGCTTGGGCAGGTTGCCTCCCAAACGCTTGAGAACATCATGGCCGTCAACGAGGCCGTGAAGATCCCCGTGTTCCGTCCTCTCATCGGTTCGGACAAGCAGGAGATCATCGCGCGTGCTGAGGAGATCGGTACGTTCGATATCTCGACTGAGGCCGCTCCCGACTGCTGCACGCTGTTTATGCCGCGCCGACCCGAGACGCACGCTAAACTCGATGCCGTGCATGAGGCCTGGGAACTGTTTGATCACGAGGAGATGATTGAGCGCCTGCTCAAGCAGACCGAGTACATCGACTTCGAGAGCAACACATATAAGGCCCCTAAGACCTTAAAACGCAAACATTCGGAGCTTGCTCCGCGTGAGATTTACCAAGATTACGAGTAAATTTGTGCATAGACCGACGATGCGCCTGTATCGTCGGTCTTTTGCTATCTGGGCAAATGATGCCAAGATGTTCATTCGTTGACGTGTGTCTGAATAAATGGACATTTTTTCGCAAGGTTTAGGTCAGCTTTTGGTTTGACCGCGAAAACTGGTGTGGACGTGCGGAAGCTGCGGCGTTCGTTTCCTGACACGATGGTGTTGGGAGGTTTTGCTATGGCGCAGCGCGAACAACACGAACGAGTCAAAAAGATGGACCGCTGGGCGGGCAAACTGCTCGGTCATAAGGCAGTGGTGATGGCGATACTGGTCGTCATTGCGATGGCGAGTGGGCTGGCGATGGCGAACCTTGGCGGCGGTGCCGGCGGTGTGTCGTTTGAGCGCACTGATGGTTCGGGCACGTTAGTGGAGCCGGGATCCGGCGATGCTTCGAGCGGAAAGACATCCGAAGGCTCTTCGCCTAAGGCGTCTGCCGCGGCAGAGGTCTATGTCGATGTTGATGGCGCCGTGGTGTCACCCGGTGTATATCGCCTCAAAGACGGGGCGCGGGTGGCTCAGGCGATTGATGCCGCCGGCGGACTGGCGCCCGAAGCAGACGTTACGGGGCTTAATCGTGCATCCAAGGTCACTGATGGACAAAAAATTCACGTTCCAACGGTAGGGGAGCAGCAGGCGTCCATTGCGGAAGCCGGTGTTGATGGTGGGACTTCCGCATCGTCGGGCGTTAGTGGCGCAACAGGCCTAGTAAACATCAATACGGCAAGCGCAGAAGAGCTGCAGACGCTTTCGGGCATCGGCCCCTCCATGGCCCAGTCGATTATCGATGAGCGGACAAAGAACGGTGCTTTCGCCTCGGTTGACGATCTGATGCGTGTGTCGGGAATCGGCGAGAAGAAGCTTGCCAAAATCAAAGATTGCATCTGCGTATGAGCGCGACCGAGCGCGAGCACGTGATGCCTCCGCGACCCCTGATTCCGTGGACGATGGCCCTGTGTGCCGGCATGTGCGTGAGCTGCGCCTTGGTGCTCAGCATAGCCGCTGATGCGCTGCTGAGGGAGCGGGCGACGGCGGTCGGGCCGCTATGGTCCATTCCCGTTGCGGCAGCGGTTTTCGTTGTGCTGGCTCACTCTTGTGCGCGGCTTGCCCCTTTGAAGCGGTGGCTGTATGCCGCGTTCGCCGGTCTCGTGGCGGGAGCGGTCGTCTCGGCGTGGTGGGCTGTGGGCGCGCTAAGTGCCTCGAAGGCGCTCGACGGTCGAGCGGCAAGCGGCCTCGAGTTTTTCGTGCAGGGTGATCCATCCATAAACGACGACGTGTATTCCTATACCTGCGAGGCACGCGCGGACGGTAAGAACTTGGCAACGGTTCGCCTATCGTGTGATCGTGAGCTCAAGGTCGGGGCGCACGTGCGTGTTATCGGTCGCGTTTCGCGTTTTGAGAACGAGGCATATGGACGATCGCGCGTGCTCCGAGGCGAGGTGCGTAAGGTTAAAGCCGTTCGGATTGTGTCGGTCGATGAGGGTTCTCCGGGGCCGCTGCTTCGGCTGCGAAATGGGCTGCTTGCGTCCATCGCGCCTGCGACCGACCCGGCGCGTGCGCTCATAGCCGGTGTCGTCTGCGGTCGTTCGGCCGAGCTGCGCGCCCAGCCGGCGGGCGACTGGTTTTCTGTGACGGGAACGGCACATCTTATCGCCGTCTCGGGCAGCCATTTGGCTATCGTGGGGTTTGTAATCGAGGGCGTATTGCAAAAGACTCGGTGCTCACGTGGTCTTCAGCGGGCGATATTGGCGATAACGCTTGTGGGCTACGCTGCATTTACGGGCGCGTCTCCCTCGGCCGCGCGCGCGTGCTGCATGGTGTTCGTGACGCTTGTCGTAAACGACGCGGGGCGTCGTCGGCACGGCCTTTCGGCACTCTTCGTAACCATGTCCATCTTTGTGCTACTGCGGCCGACGGTGCTGTTCGAGATGGGCTTTCAGCTATCATGTGCCAGCGTCTTAGCCATTCTGTGCTTTTGCCCCTATGCGACCTATGCTTTGGGTGAGCTGGGTGTGCCATCGGGCGTTACCAGCGTGTTTTCCGTCACGCTGTGCTCGCAACTGGCGACACTTCCCATTACCATTCCTGCCTTCGGTACATTCTCGCTCATTGCTCCGTTGTCAAATGCGGTCATCGGTCCGGTGGTGAGCGTTCTGCTCGCTGTGTCGATCGTGCTGGTTCCCTTTTCGCTCGTGGGACCGTTGCGGACTTGGGCGCTCGTTGTGCCCATGATTGCCGCCCGTTGCGCGCTGTTTTTCGAGCAGCTGTTTGCCGCCGTGCCGGGTGCATACGTGAGCGTGCCGCCCGATAGCATGTGGATTTACCTATTGCCGTGTTTTCTGGCGGTTCTGCTGGTCTGGTGGCCGCGTCCCCGTGCACGTCCTATGGCGGCGGGGCTTGCATGCCTGATGCTCTTGGCTGCGATTCCGTACGTCTATTGGGATCGATTCGCTCCGCCTTCGGTGACGGTGCTCGATGTGGGCCAGGCCGATGCGATTCTTATCCGCCAAGGCGGCGCAGTAGCTCTCGTCGACTGCGGGCTCGACGAGCGCGTGGTGGCGGCGTTGGTTCGCAATAACGTGCACCATATCGATGCCGTCTTTGTGACGCATTGGGATGAGGACCACTGGGGTGGTTTGCCTGCCGTGCTCGAACAGTTTTCGGTCGGAACGATTGCCGTGGCGGCGGATGCGCTGGAGGATGCTCCTGCCGAGGTATTGAACCGACCTGGCGTGGAGTATCGGCAGGTGCGCCGTGGGGATACGGTCGACATCGGCTCATTTTGCGCCCGCGTGATGTGGCCATTCGAGTCCGTGGATGGCGAGGGAAATGAGGACTCGCTTGTCCTGCTGCTCTCTTATGTTCAGGAAGGTAAGGGCCTGCGAATACTTCTCACCGGTGATGCCGAGCTCGACCAAGAACGGGAATTCGTGCAGGAGGTGGGGGATATCGATGTACTTAAACTTGGGCATCACGGCTCCAAGGTTTCAGTCGATGGTGAGTTGCTGGACGTCCTGAAGCCCGAGCTTTCCCTCGCAAGCGCCGGTGAGGGGAATCGATACGGCCATCCGTCCGATGCCTGCATCGATGCCGTTAAGGAAGCGGGTGGTGTGTTCGCGTGTACCATCGAACACGGCGACATTACCGTCGCACCGACTGCGAATGGCTTTGTGATGCGATGCCAGCGACCGTGACGACGTCGTTGGCGTGTGGTGGGCCCCTGGGCTAGAATGGCACGGAACGAATGCGAAGGCCTGCGGGAGGGGAGCGCAATGTCCGAAACCGGTTTGCTGCCGGCATATCTGATCGTCGGTACCGACGGAGTTAAGCGCGATCACGCCGTCTCGCGTATGAAAGCGCGTCTGGAAAAGTCGGGTATGGTCGAGTTCAACCTCGACGAGCGAGACATGACCAAGGACCCCGATATCGAGTCCATTATCGGATCGCTTAACACCTTTCCGATGGGCAGCGAGTTTCGTCTGGTAATCCTCGATGGCTGCTCAAAGCTCGCCAAGGCGGTCTCGGAGCCGCTCGTTGGGTATCTGGCGAGTCCCAGCCCCACTACGGTCTGCCTCATCATCGCCGACTCACTTGCCAAGAATACGCGCCTGTATAAGGCAATCGCCAAGATCGACAAGAAGGCTATCGTCGATTGCTCGGGTACCAAGCGCTGGGAACTGCCGCGCCGTGTTCAGCAGATGGCGACGCAGCGCGGTAAGTCGATTTCGACGGCGGCCGCCGAGGAGCTCGTCTCGCGTTCGGGCGAAAACACGCGCATGCTCGATAACGACTTGGCTAAGCTTGCCCAGATGGTCGAGTCGCCTCAGATTGAACTTGCCGATGTTGAGCGCTGGATTGTCCGTACGGCCGAGGTTCAACCCTGGGACTTCCTCAACGCCATCTCGGCTCGCGATATGCGGCGATCGCTCGAGCTCTTCAATCTACTGCCCGCCAAGAGCTACGTGTGGACTTACACATTGCTGTGCGGCCGCATCCGCGAGCTTATCGTTGCCAAGGCGCTCGATGCGCGCGGACAGGGTCGTGAGCTGGCCGCAACACTTAAGCTCCAGTCCTGGCAGGTCAAGAATCACCTGACCTGGGCACGTCGCTTTTCGATGGCAGAGCTCGTTGCCGCGCTCGAGGGCGCGGTCGATGTGGAGCTCGCGCTGAAGGGTTCGGCCGATTCTCAGACCGCGCTTTTGCTCTGGATTACGAACATCTTGAGAAAATCGTGATGATACCTGCCTATTTGGCAAATTCGTTCTATCCCTTTGAGGGGGAGCGTGCTATAGTAGGCGCTTGCATGACCTCACCGTGTCTCAGAGGTGTCATACATTTTTTGCAAGGAACTCGAAAGGAACTCCAGAAGTGGCAAACATCAAGTCTCAGAAGAAGCGTATCCGCACCAATGAGGCAGCTCGCATGCGTAACAAGGCTGTCAAGTCCGAGCTCAAGACGCTGACCAAGCACGTCCAGTCCGCCGTCGCCGAGGGCGACGCCGAGAAGGCCCAGGCTGCCCTCAAGACCGTCACCAAGCGTCTCGACATGGCTGCCGCCAAGCATGTTATCCACAAGAACCAGGCTTCCAACCGCAAGTCCGGTCTTGCTAAGCTCGTGAACAGCATCAACGCCTAAGTTGTAAATTTCACACCACACAGATTACGCGCATAAATGGAGCCTGTTTTATGGAGCAGGCTCCATTTTTTGTATCGCTCGGGTAAGATAGTCCGCATGAATACTTCAATTGACATTTCCCACATCCGCAACTTCTCAATTGTTGCGCACATCGACCATGGCAAGTCCACGATCAGTGACCGCATCCTCGAGCTCACCCATACCGTTGACGAGCGCGACATGGAGTCGCAGCTGCTCGACACTATGGATATCGAGCGCGAGCGCGGCATCACGATCAAGTCCAATGCCGTTCGCGTGTCCTATGACGCCGATGATGGCGAGACGTATCAGTTCAACCTGATCGATACGCCGGGCCACGTTGACTTTACCTACGAGGTCTCGCGTTCGCTGGCCGCCTGCGAGGGCGCGGTGCTCGTCGTCGATGCCACCCAGGGTGTCGAGGCCCAGACCGTCTCCAATGCGACGCTCGCCATGAACGCCAATTTGGACATTGTGCCGGCCATCAACAAGATCGACCTGCCCTCGGCCCATCCCGATGAGGTCAAGATCGAGATCGAGGATGACTTGGCGATCCCTGCCGATGATGCCGTGTGTGTCTCGGGCAAGACCGGCGAGGGCATCCACGATCTGCTGGAGTCCATTGTCTTTTTGATCTCTCCGCCCAAGGGCGATGCGAACGCGCCGCTCAAGGCACTCATCCTGGATTCGTATTTCGACGAGTATCGCGGCGTCGTCGCCACGGTGCGCATCTTTGACGGTTCCATCAAAAAGGGCGATACCCTGCGCATGATGCAGGCAAAGGGCGACTTTTTGGTCGATGGCGTGGGCGTCAAGCGTCCCGCCGAGACTCCGGTCGATGCGCTGACGGTCGGCGAGGTGGGCTACGTGGTCACGGGCCTGAAGGACCCCGAGGCCGTGCGCGTGGGCGATACCCTCACGTGGGCGTCGAATCCCTGCCCCGAGCCGCTTCCCGGCTACCGCGAGGCTAAGCCCATGGTCTATACGGGCCTGTTCCCGATCGATAACAAGGACTATGAGAACCTGCGTGACGCGCTCGATAAGCTGCACGTCAACGACCCGTCGTTGGTGTGGGAGCCCGAGACCTCGGTGGCGCTCGGCTTTGGCTTCCGTGTGGGCTTCCTGGGCCTGCTGCACATGGAAGTCGTCAAGGAACGCCTGGAGCGCGAGTTCAATCTGGACCTCATTGCCACGAGCCCCTCGGTTGACTATCACGTCTACAAGACTGACGGAGAGATGATTGATGTCCGTAGCCCGCAGGATCTTCCCGAGGCCACGCGCATCGAGCGTATCGAGGAACCCTACCTCAAGGCTAAGATCATCTGCCCGCCCGAGTATACGGGTGCCGTCATGCAGCTCGCTATCGAGCACCGTGGCATTACAACCGACATGATCCATCTCACGAGCAAATCGGTCGAGATGCGCTTTGACATGCCGCTCGCCGAGCTCATCCTGGACTTCTTTGACCAGCTCAAGAGTCGTACCAAGGGCTATGCCTCGCTCGACTACGAGTTCAACGAGTACCGTCCCTCCGAGCTCGTTAAGCTCGATATCTTGCTTTCGGGCGATGAGGTGGACGCGCTGTCGTTTATCGTCCACAAGGACAAGGCCTATGGCCTGGCCCGTGGCCTGTGCGACAAGCTTAAGGAGATCATCCCGCGTCAGCTGTTCGAGGTGCCCATCCAGGGTGCTATCGGCAATAAGATCATTGCCCGCTCCACCGTCAAGGCGCGTCGCAAGGACGTGCTTGCTAAGTGCTACGGCGGCGATATCTCGCGTAAGCGCAAGCTGCTCGAGAAGCAGAAAGAGGGCAAGAAGCGCATGAAGGCCATCGGATCGGTCGAGGTCCCGCAGGAGGCCTTTATGGCGATCCTCAAGGTGGACGAGTAGGTCTATGGCGCTTTCTGAATACAGCAAGCGGCTGCTGGGCGCCTATGCCGAGCAGCCGTTCCTTATGGCTCCCATGGCGGGCGTGACCGACCCTGCCTACCGCATCATGTGCCGCCGTCGCGGTGCCAACCTTGCCTACAGCGAGATGGTGAGCGTGGCGGGCCTTGCCTATGCCAGCAACAAGACCTGGCGCCTGGTGCTACCGGCCGACGAGGAGCAGCAGATTTGCGTGCAACTCTTCGGCTCCAAGCCCGATCAGTTTGCGAGCGCCGTCGCTGCCGTCGAGGAGCGCGTTGGCGATCGCCTGTCGCTCATCGATATCAATATGGCATGCCCCGCCCGCAAGGTTGTTACCAAGGGCGAGGGCTCGGCGCTCATGCGCACGCCCGACCTGGCGGAGAAGATCGTCGAGGCCACGGTGGGCGCGGCGCACGTGCCCGTGACCGTCAAGATTCGCAAAGGCTTTTATGCCGAGGACCGCAATGCCGCGACATTTGCCCAGATGCTTGAGGGCGCAGGGGCTGCCGCAGTCGCCGTGCATGGTCGTTGCGCCACGCAGCTCTACACCGGCCAGGCCGATTGGTCGGTCGTCGATGAGGTCGCAGATGCCGTTGAGATTCCCGTGATCGGTTCGGGTGATGTGTTCACCGCCGAGGATGCCGCGGTGCATCTGCGAAACTCGGGTGCCAGCGCGGTGTTTATCGCGCGCGGCATCTACGGGAACCCGTGGGTGTTTGGCGATGCTCGCGCTCTTGCGCTCGATGGCACACCGGTGCCGGCGCGCAGCTCTGTCGAGCGCCTGGACGCCCTGCGTGAGCACCTAACGCTGACGCATGAGCTCCTGCCGCTCATGTCGCGTGCCCGTACGTACGCAAGCTGGTACTTAAAAGGCATGCCCCATGCCGCCGCTTGGCGTGCCCATGTGGTGCGCTGCTCCACGTATGAGGAGTTTATGGCGCTGGTCGATGAGATCGAGCATGATGTGGTGGCCTGCGAGGCTGCCCTTGCCGCCGGCGAATCGGTGCCCCCTCATCCGCTGGAGGCTTAAGGGTGGCCGTTACCGCGCTGTACGTGCACGTGCCGTTCTGTGCCCAAAAGTGCCGCTACTGCGACTTCGACTCGCGCAGCTTTGCTTCGTGTGATTTGGATGCCGCGCTCGATTCCTATTTTGAGCAGTTGTTCGCGCGTCTCGATGCTTTTGGCAAGGCTGGGGCCCTCGACCAGATCCGCACCGTCTATGTTGGCGGCGGCACGCCGTCGCTGGCGGGGGAGCGCCTGGTGGAGCTGGCGCGGCGTATTCGTGCGTGGTGCGCCCCCGTTGAGTTTACCTGCGAGGCCAATCCCGAGTCGCTGACCGCCGAGCTTGCTACTGCGCTTGCCAAGGTTGGTGTCACACGCGTTTCTCTGGGCGTGCAAACGCTCGATAACACCGAACTTACCGCCATCGGCCGCATTCACGATGCCGATCGGGCGCTCGCCGCCATCGCGACGGTCAAGGACGCTGGGCTTGACGTGTCGTGCGACCTTATGTGCGGACTTCCCGGGCAGACCGCAGCGAGTTGGAAGCGTACGCTCGAGGGCGTGCTGGCGGCGGTTCCGCATCATGTGTCGGTTTACCCGCTCACGCTCGAGGTGGGGACGCCCCTCTATCGCATGGCGTGCCGTGACGAGTCGCTCGAGCCCGACGAGGATTTTCAGGCCGCCTGCATGGACGTGGCGCGCGAGCTCCTGGGTGCCGCCGGCTATCACCCGTATGAGGTGGCGAGCTACGCGCTCGACGGCCATGAATGCGCCCATAACATTGCCTACTGGACCGGACGGGGCTACCTGGGCCTGGGCCGTTCTGCCGCCGGTATGCTTGATACTGGGGATTTCGACCGTCTTGCAGGTTTGTTCCCCGGCGTGTCTGCTCGAGGCGACGCGTACCGTGTGCGTTTGGTTCAGCGCGACGATGACGCGACGTCGTTTGAGGCCGAATACCTGTCGCAGCGAGAGGCTGCGGCCGAAGACCTGATGCTCGCTTGTCGCATGACGCGCGGTATTGCGTCCGACCTGTTGGTTCGCGCGGCTCGTGTCATCCCGGCCGATGAGCTGACAGCCGCTTGTGATCGCGCGCTCGAATTGGGTCTTGCCACTTGGGTGCCCGAGACGCTCGGGGTCCATGAGGGACCCTTTACTTCGGCAGATGTCGTCGCGGGCCATGTTCGAGCTCGTTTAGCACCGACACACCTGGGCTGGCTCGATGGAAATGTTCTGTTCGAGCTGTTTTGGGATCTAGCTTAGGCCGCTCGGGTAGAATTACCGGAATATATACGCTGCTGTGAGCAGGAGGTTGCCGCGCATGGCGACGATGAACGAAAAAGATTACTACGAGATTCTAGGTGTCTCCAAGGACGCCACCTCGCGTGATATTCAAAAGGCCTTCCAGCAAAAGGCCCGTAAGCTCCATCCGGACGTCAACAAAGAGCCGGATGCCGAGGAAAAGTTTAAAGAGGTTTCCGAGGCCTACGCCGTGCTTTCGGATGAGCAAAAACGTGCGCGCTACGATGCCATGCGTTCTGGCAATCCCTTTGCCGGTGCCCCTACGGCTTCGCCCTATGGTGGCGGCTATGCCGGCAACACGGGCTATGGCAATCCCTTTGAGGGCGGCTTTCCTTTTGGCGGTGCCTGGGGCCAGCAGCGTCGCGGCCAGGCTGCCTACAATCCCGAGAACGGCGCCAACGTGGTCGTCGATATCAAACTGGACGCCAAGGAGGCCAAGGACGGTGCCCGCAAGACCGTCCGCTATACGCGCTTCGATACCTGTGGTCACTGCGGCGGCTCGGGTTCTGTCTCCTCCGAGCATGCCCATACCTGCCCGAGCTGCGGTGGCCGCGGGCACATCGACGTCGACTTGTCCTTCCTGTTTGGTGCGGGCACGTTCCAGTCGGTCTGCCCCGAGTGCGGCGGTTCCGGTAAGGTCGTGGCCGACCCCTGCCCCGATTGCGGTGGCAGCGGTCGTACTCGCGTAACCTCCGAGCAGACGATTGAGTTTCCTGCCGGCACGCACGATGGCGACGAGGTCCGCATTAGCGGCATGGGTCACGCCGGCACTAACGGTGCCGCTGGCGGTGATCTAGTCGGCCGTGCCCATGTCGAGTCCGAGCGCTTGGAAGGCAAAGCTCGTACCGGTTTTTACCTGATGGGCATCGTGGCGCCGTTTTTGGTACTCTCGGCCATCTCGGGCGTGTTCTCGGCCTTTGCCGTGATGTGCTTTATTCCGTTTACCATGGGCCTGTTCATGGTGCTTTCGGACGGCGTGCTTCATCGCAGCCTGCTGTGGTGGAAGCGCGGTGCGATGCAGTTTGCCAACGGTTTTGCCAATGGCTTCATGTTCGCGCTCGTGTCGGTTTGGTTCGCGAGCTGCTCGCAACGGGCCATGCTTTCGCCTTACGGAATGCAATAACATCAAACCCTCTGTTTGCGGTTGGCCCAGCTTGGGTATAGGACGCACTGTGACAATAATGAAAGTCGGAAGGATTCGGTCGTGTCGGAAAATAGGGATTACTACGAGGTACTTGGCGTCGACAAGGATGCCGACGCGCGGACGATTAAGCGCGCGTTTCTAAAGAAGGCCCGTACCGTACACCCGGACGTTTCGGACGACCCCGAGGCCGAGGCCAAGTTCAAGGAGCTCAACGAGGCCTATTCCGTTCTTTCCGATGAGCAGAAGCGTGCTAACTACGACCGTTACGGCACTGCCGACGGCCCTGGTGGTTCGGGCTACGTCGATATCAACGATATCTTTGGTGGTATGGGCATGGACGACTTGTTCTCGTCGTTTTTTGGCGGCGGTGCCGGCGGTGGCGCCCGCAGCCGTCGCGAGCGTCGTCGCGGTCGTGACATGGCCATCTCGCTTTCGGTGACGCTCGAGGAGGCGGCGCTCGGCTGCAAAAAGACAATCAGCTATGACCGCTTTGCTCCTTGCGAGGACTGCAATGGCACCGGTAGGGCAGAGGGCGCACAGGAAAAGCAGTGCGGCCGCTGCCACGGCACGGGCTATGTCACGACGGTTCAGCGATCGTTTTTGGGCCAGGTTCAGTCTTCCTCGCCTTGCCCCGACTGCCATGGCGAGGGCACGGTTATCGACCATCCCTGCGAGACCTGCGATGGTCAGGGCCGCACGCCTTCGCATGAAAAGATTGACATCGATATTCCCGCCGGCGTTTCGACCGGTCGACAGCTGCGTGTGAGCGGCTTTGGCGAGGCCGGTCTTCGCGGCGAGCCTTCGGGCGACTTGATTGTCAACGTGCGCGTTGCCGACCATGAGCGCTTTAAGCGCAACGGTGACGACCTGTACCTGGTGAGCGATATCTCGATTGCGCAGGCTGCGCTCGGCTGCGAGATCGAGGTCGAGGGCATTATGCCCGACGAGGTCGTTAAGGTGTGCGTCCCCGCCGGCGCCCAGTACGGCGACACCGTGAGCGTCAATAATTACGGCATGCCGCGCATTGGCGGTGGCGGTTCGCGTGGCCGCTTGATCGTGCAACTGCGCGTGGTCGTTCCCACCAATCTTTCCAATAAGCAGCGCGAGCTGCTCCGTGCTTTTGCCGATGAGATGGGCGATGACGTCGCTTCCGGTAAGAAGTCGGTGACCGACCGTATCAAGAGTGCCCTCGACGATATCCTCGATTAAGGAGCCCGCGTGCTCGCACCCCATATTTCCGTCGTCAACCTCGGCTGCCGTGTCAACCGGGTTGAGTCTGACCGTATCACTGCCGATCTTATGCGCCTGGGTTTTGCTATGGTGGAGCCCCAGGATGCCGACCTGATCGTCATTAACACCTGTGCCGTTACGGGCGAGGCCGAGGCCAAGACCCGTAAGGCCGTCCGTCATGCGCTGGCCCATCCAAATGAGCCCTATGTGCTCGTGACCGGTTGCGTGGTCAATTTGCATCCCGAGGAGCTGTTGGAGCTTTCGGATCGCGTGATCGCCGAGCCGTCCAAGATCGATGTCGCCGAACGTGTCTGCGAGGTGCTGGGCGTTGAGTCCGATAGCGTTCCCGCCTGCAGCGATGGCGAGGTGGTCGATGCGCTCGGTCGCTCTCGCCTGGGCGTGAAGATCCAGGACGGCTGCAACCATCGCTGCACCTATTGCATTGTGTGGAAGGCGCGCGGCCCCGAGCGCTCCGTGCCTGTCGAGTCCGTGCTTGAGCAAGTTCGCGAGGCCCAGGAGGCCGGCGTGCCCGAGGTGGTGCTGACCGGTGTGAACCTGGGTGCCTACGATGGCAAGAGCGCGACCGACGAGCATGTCGAAATCGATGAGCTGCTCGAGGCCATCATGGAGCGCACGTCTATTCCGCATGTGCGCATTTCCTCGGTCGAGCCCATGGATATCTCTGAGCGCCTGCTTAAGGTTATGGCGCGCTATCCGCAGCGTATCGCCCCGTTTTTGCACCTGCCCGTGCAGTCCGGCTGCACGGCGACCTTGCATCGCATGGGCCGTCCCTATAGCGCCGAGGCGTTTGAGGATACGGTGCGCATGATTCGCGCCAACTTGCCTCAGGCGTCCCTTTCGTGCGACGTCATCGTCGGTTTTCCCGGTGAGACGGATGAGGAGTTCGAGGAGTCGCTGGCGCTATGCCGCCGCGTGGGGTTCTCGCGCATGCATGTGTTCCGCTACAGTAAGCGTCCCGGCACACTTGCCGCCGATATGCCCGACCAGGTACCGCCAGAGGTTATGGCTGAGCGCAGCCGCCGTATGCGGGCCGCGGCGCAGGAACTCGCCATCGCCGATGCTCGTCGTCGCGTGGGAACCGTTGAGCGCGCCGTGCTCGAGTATGGTGACAACCTGACGCTCGGCTCGTTCCATCATGCCCGTCTTGACGATACCTGTGGACTTACAGCCCCGTGCCTGCTCGATGTTGCTATCATCGAAGTCGATGATTCCGGCTTGGTCCATGCGCGCAGGGAGGTTCATGGAAGCCTCGAAGATTAGACTTACCGTTCCCGAGGGGATTGATCCCTCGCGCGTTTTGGGCGCCGGCGACGGCGTCCTTCGTGCGCTCGAGAGCTTGGTTCGCGCCCACGTGGTCGCCCGTGGCGACAGTATCGCCGTGAGCGGTGACCCGGATGAGGTCGAGCTCGTGGTGCGCTTTTTTGAGCATGCTTTTCGCGAGGCGGCTGCCGGACGCACGCTGTCTGCCGACGATGTCTCGCGTTGCTTGGCTGTCCTGCGCGATGGAGAGCATGATGCCTCGTCGCTGCGCGATGACGTGCTGCTGTCGTATCGCGGCCGCGTTATTCGTCCCAAGACGCTCGGCCAAAAACGCTATGTTGACGCCATCCGCTCGCATACCATCACGTTTGGCCTGGGTCCCGCCGGTACCGGTAAGACCTATCTGGCCATGGCGCTCGCCGTTGCCGCGCTCAAGCGTCACGAGGTGGGTCGCCTAATCTTGACGCGCCCGGTTGTCGAGGCGGGGGAGAACCTGGGCTTTTTGCCCGGTACCCTCGAGGAAAAGATCGATCCGTACATGCGCCCGCTCTACGACGCCCTTTTTGACATGATGGATCGCGAGCGCACCGATGAGCTTATGGAACGTGGCGTGATCGAGATCGCCCCGCTCGCCTACATGCGCGGCCGTACGCTGAGCGATGCGTTCGTGGTGCTCGATGAGGCACAAAACACGACGCCCGAGCAGATGAAGATGTTCCTGACGCGCCTGGGCTTCAACTCCAAGTTCGTGATTACCGGCGACTTGAGTCAGCGCGACCTGGTGGGTCGTCGTGGCGGCTTGGCGGATGTCGAGAAGATTTTGGGCCGTGTCGACGATGTGGCATTTTCTCACCTCGAGCGTGCCGACGTGGTGCGTCATGCCCTGGTGGGTCGTATCGTCGAGGCATATGATGCTTATGATGACGTGCGTGAGCAGCGTTCGCGCGACCGAAAGGAGTCCCGTTGAGTGTATTGATCAGCAACGATGCCGAGCTCGATACGCTGCTCGACGCGCAAGAGGTGGAGCACATCTGCGAGGTCGTGCTTGCCGCCGAGGGCGTTGAGCGTGAAGTTGAGATTTCCCTTTCGTATGTCGACGAGGACGAGATGCACGAGCTCAACCACGAGTGGCGCGGTATCGACCGCACCACCGATGTGCTCTCGTTTGAGTGCGATTCGGCCTTTGACGATGACATTCCCGCCGATGAGACGCTCGAGCTCGGCGATATTATCTTGGCCCCGCAGGTTATTGCCCGTCAGGCCCCCGGTTTTGGCAATAGTCCCGCTGATGAGTGCCGTCTGATGCTCGTACACGGAATGCTGCACCTGCTGGGCTATGACCACATCGAGGACGACGAGGCCGAGGTCATGGAGGCCCGCGAGGACGCCATCCTGCGCGATCTGGCGCTCGAGCGCGGCGAGGACCCCAAGCTAGTCCACGTCGGCCCCATCACCAACCATGCCCACGACTAGGAGCCGTCTATGATTCCCGGATCGAACAAGGACCATCCGTCCTTTTTAAAGTCGTTTTCTTACGCCATGGAGGGCTTCGTCACCGCCGTCAAGACCGAGCGCAACATTAAGGTCATGCTCGTGGCGGGCGTGTGCACCGTCATTGCCGGCTGCATCGTGGGGCTCGACATTGCCGAGTGGGCCACGATTATCATCTGTTGTGGCCTGGTGATTCACGGCGAGCTGTGCAACACCGCTATGGAGGCTATCGTCGACCTAGCGACCCAGGAGCTCCATCCGCTGGCCAAGCGTGCGAAGGACATCGCCGCCGCCTCTGTATACGTTCTTTCCATCACCGCCGCGATTGTGGGCGTGCTGGTATTTGCCCACGCGCTCGGCTTTATTTAGAAAGGGATTCCCATGTCCGACAATATGCAGTCTACCGATGAGATTTTGGACGACGAGTCCCCGGATGCTAAGGCGACCGAGGCCTATGAGGAAGTCGAGGAGTTCGACCCGTTTGAGGGCATGAGCGACGAGGAGCTCGACGCCCTGTGCGATGAGGACGACAGCCTCGCGGGCTTTGGCGACGTTGAGCCCGGTTTCCGCAGTGGCTTCGTGGCCTTGGTCGGCCGCCCCAACGCCGGTAAGTCAACGCTGCTCAACGCCTGCTATGGCAAAAAGGTCGCCATCACCTCGCCGGTGGCCCAGACGACCCGCCGTCGCATGCGCGCCGTCGTCAACCGCCCCGGCTACCAGCTGGTCTTTGTCGATACCCCGGGTATCCACAAGCCCAAGGACGGTCTTGGGTCCGAGCTCAACAAGAGCGCGCTGTTCGAGCTGAACGATGTCGATGTTGTCGCGTTTTTGATTGATGCCACTAAACCGATCGGCAGGGGAGACGCCTGGGTTGCCGAGCGTGTCAAGAATGCCCGTTCCAAGAAGGTCCTGGTGCTCACCAAGGCCGATGAAGCCGACCCCGCACAGGTCATGGAGCAGCTTAAGGCCGCCCACGAGCTTATGGAATATGACGACGAGATCGTGACGTCGTCGGTCAAGAACTTTAACGTCGATGCCTTCATCGAGACCGTTGCGCACTTTTTGCCCGAGGGTCCGCGTTGGTTCCCCGAGGACATGGGTACCGACGCTTCCGATGAGACGCTCGTTGCCGAGTTTGTGCGCGAGAAGGTCTTGCGCCGCACCCGTGATGAGATCCCGCACTCCGTGGGCGTGATTTGCGATGCGCTTGAGCAGACCAAGAAGGTGCTGCGCGTGCACGCCACCATTTACGTCGAGCGCGAGGGCCAAAAGGGCATCATCATCGGCAAGGGCGGCGAGATGATCAAACATATCGGCATTGACGCCCGTCGCGACCTTGAGCGCATCTTTGGCACCCAGGTCTTTTTGGAGCTGGACGTGAAGGTCAAGGCCGGCTGGCGTGACGACGAGGCCCAGATTCGCCGCTTTGGCTATAACGCCGAGGATTAGGGACACGCGGCGCGAATGGCAGGTTCTCGTACATATCGCACGAAAGTGCTCGTGCTCGATAAGACGAAGCTCAAAGAGACGGACCTGATCCTGACGATGCTTGACGAGCGGGGTCGGCAGGTTCGTGCCGTGGCAAAGGGCGCCCGCAAACCCGGCGGACGCCTGGCTGCGCGCTGCGAGATGTTCTGTACCGTTGATCTGCTGCTTGCGCATGGACGGTCGCTCGACGTGGTTTCCCAGGCCGAGCTTATGGAGGCGCCGCTCGGCGCTGCTCCCGATTACGAGATGACATGCGCCGCAAGCGCGATCGCCGAGGTCGCGCGCGTGTGCTCGTTCGAGGACGCCGAGGACCCGTTTACCTTTGCCATAACGCAGCGAGCGCTTGCCCTGGTGGGCAGCGGGCTCGACGCGGCGCATATGGATCTACTTGTGGCGGCATATGTCTTTAAGCTGCTGTCGCACGTTGGCTATCGACCCGATTTTTCGGCCTGCGTGCTGTGCGGAGACCCCATGCTGTCGTATTTTTCGCCCCAGGCGGGCGGTCTCATGTGCGGGTCGTGCGCGTCGAGCGTTCCGGGTGCTGAGCTGGTGTCGACCGGTGAGGTCGCGTGGCTGCGCGCCCTCATGTCCATGACCTTCGATGTGCTTATGACCGAGAGGATCGACCCCCATACAGCAGCTTTTTTGCTCGGGCTTTCGCATGTGTGGGCGGCGACGCATACCGACCAGCGCCTCCGTGCGATGGAATTCATGTTGGGTCGGTGATGATGCGCATGGGCGGTCTGCTTGTGGTAACATACCGACCTGTTGGTACCTCGACCTTGGTTGCTCGCTCCACCGGCGGCTTCCCAGTCCGAGGCGAATCGAGTCGCCCGTGGGCGACGCAAAACGAAAGGTGAAACAATGACTGTTTCCAAAGAGCGCAAGGCGGAGCTGACTGCCCAGTTCGGTAACACCCCGGTCGATACCGGCAACCCCAAGGTTCAGGTCGCCATCCTGACCGAGCGCATCAAGGAGCTGACCGAGCACATGAAGTCCCACCAGAAGGACTTCCACACCCGTCGTGGCCTGCTCATGCTCGTCGGCCGTCGTCGTCGTCTTCTCTCCTACATCAAGAAGAACGACATCGTCGAGTACCGTGAGCTCATCAAGGCTCTGGGCATCCGCGACAACATCCAGTAGGATTTGTACATGCAAGGAGCGTCCTGCGCAGCGGGGCGCTCTTTTTGTGTAAGGGCGTGAACAATCACGCTCTGAAGCGTGGCGGGGGCAGGGGGCCCGCGTCACATGAGGAGCCTGCAGGCAAGGGGCCTGCGGGGTAAAGGAGAACAATGACACTCGTATCCAAGACCTTTGAGCTGTACGGCAAGACCTACACCTTTGAGTCGGGCGAGCTTGCCAAGCAGGCCACCGGCGCCTGCCTGGTCAAGCAGGGCGACACCACGATGCTCGACACCGTGGTTGTCTCCAAGGAGCGCAAGAACTACGACTTTTTCCCGCTGACCGTCGACTTCAACGAGAAGATGTACGCAGCCGGCCGCATCCCGGGTGGCTACCTCAAGCGTGAGGGCCGTCCCAGCGAGAAGGCCACGCTCACCGCGCGCATGATCGACCGTCCGATTCGCCCGAGCTTCCCGGACGGCTTCCGCAACGAGGTGCACATCGTCGCTACCTCGCTCGTCGCCGACCAGGTCAACCCCTTTGACGTCATCAACGTCATGGGTGCTTCCCTGGCCATGACGCTCGGCGGCGTGCCCTTCGAGGGCCCGCTTGCCTGCGTGCGCATCGGCCGCAACGTGGAGACCGGCGAGTTTATCGTTAACCCCACCTATGAGGAGCGCGAGAACTCCGATCTGGACCTGGAGCTGGGCGGCTCTGCCGACTTCATCTCGATGGTCGAGGCCGGCGCCGAGGAGATCTCCGAGGACGACATGCTCGCCGCCATGAAGTTTGGCCAGGAAGCCCTTGCCGCCTTCTGCCAGGCCCAGGACGAGTTCGTTGCCGAGTGGGAGCAGGTCAATGGCGCCATCGTCAAGAAGGAGTACCCGCTCGACCAGCCCGTCGAGGAGGTCCAGGAGCGCATCTTCGCCCACTACGACGAGATGGCCGCCGCCCTTCGCGACGCCGACAAGCTCTCCCGTATCGGTAAGGTCGAGGCTCTGAAGGAGTCCATCCGTGCCGAGTTCACCGAGGAGGAGCAGGCCGCTTGGGAGCGCGAGATCCCCGTGGCGCTCAAGAAGCTCGAGAAGAAGGCTATGCGTACCATGGTCGTCGAGACCGGCGAGCGCGTCGACGGCCGTGCCGCCGATGAGATTCGCCCCATCATGGTGAAGGATAACTACCTGCCGCTCGTTCACGGCTCCGGTCTGTTCCAGCGTGGCCAGACCCAGGTGCTTTCCGTCCTGTCGCTCGGTATGCTCAACGAGGGCCAGCGTCTGGATACCATCGAGCCCACCGAGGGCAAGCGCTACATGCACCACTACAACTTCCCGCCGTTCTGCACCGGCGAGACCGGCCGCATGGGCAGCCCCAAGCGCCGCGAGATCGGCCACGGCAACCTGGCCGAGCGCGCTTTGCTTCCGGTGCTCCCCGACGAGAACGAGTTCCCCTACGCCATCCGCGTGGTCTCCGAGGTCATGGAGTCCAACGGCTCCTCTTCGATGGCCTCGACCTGCGGCTCCACGCTCGCCCTTATGGACGGCGGCGTGCCCATTAAGCGCCCGGTCTCCGGTATCGCCATGGGCCTGATCCAGGAGGAGGGCAAGACCGTGGTCCTGTCCGACATCCAGGGTCTCGAGGACTTCCTTGGCGACATGGACTTTAAGGTCACCGGCACCACCGAGGGCATCACCGCCCTGCAGATGGACAACAAGGCCACCGGCCTCACCTTCGACATCCTGGCCCGCGCTCTGCAGCAGGCCAAGGAGGGTCGCGCCTTCATCCTGCAGAAGATGCTCGATGTGATCCCCGAGCCGCGCCACACCACGCGCAGCACTGCTCCGCGCATCGTTTCCATCCAGGTTCCGACCGACAAGATCCGCGACGTCATCGGTTCCGGCGGTAAGGTCATCCGCGGTATCCAGGACGAGACCGGCGCCTCGGTCGACATCCAGGAGGACGGCACCGTCTTTGTCGGCGGCACCGGCGAGTCCGTCGACCAGGCCGTCGAGCGTATCAAGCTCATCATCAAGGTTCCCGAGCCGGGCGAGGAGTACACCGGTCGCGTGGTCTCCATCCAGCCCTTCGGCGCCTTCGTCAACCTGCTGCCCGGTAAGGACGGCCTGCTGCACATCTCCCGCGTCGCCAAGGGCCGCGTGGAGAAGGTCGAGGACGTCCTCAACGTGGGCGACGAGGTCAAGGTCGTCGTCATCGAGGTCGACGACCGTGGCAAGATCTCGCTCGATCGTCTTGACAAGCCTGAGGCCCCGGCTCGCGCCGAGGGTGCCTCCGAGGGCGACGGCGAGCACTTCCAGCGTCGTGAGCGCCCGCGTCGCGAGCGCTCCGAGCGCAGTGACCGTCCGCGCCGTCCCGGCGACAACGGAGGCCGCAAGCCCCGCCGTCACCACGACGCCGAGTAACAGCCGTACATAACCAGCACCGCAAGGGCGACTCCGGACAGGGGTCGCCCTTTTGCTTGCGCCCGGGAGGGCCGCATATGAAGTTTCCTGCTCTACAGTCCTGCGCAAGACGGAAAGCACATTAAGTGCTTTCCTTTGCGTGCGGAACTCGCGATAAACTTCATATGCGGCCCTCCCGGGCGCAAGCAAAAGGACTGGTTAGTGCCGCTCGCTATTTAGTTAGACAGTCTATTCAGTAGTCAGATTTCAGATCTGTAGATAGCCGCAGCAGCATCTTCCCAGATAAAACCGACCATAATAAACCTGTCCCTTTTTGGCCGGTTTCCCGTGGGGCGGGCACTGATGAAGTTTATCGCGAGTTCCGCACGAACAGGAGGCCACTTAATGTGGCCTCCGTCGTGAGCAGGACTGTAGAGCAGGAAACTTCATCAGTGCCCGCCCCACGGGAAACCGGCGGGATAGACCGGTTCAGATGGGGCTTTGATGCATGGGTGGTCTGTTGGTGGGCAAATGGGTATCATACTGTGGTTATTGCATCGACTCTGCGATGCATGTTTGTACGTTCCCGGCGGTCGGTTTGCCAGAAGCGCCCCGTCGGTTGTTCCAGACCCGTTTCGAAGAAAGGAAACCACACTAACCTATGGCAGCTAAAAAATCATCTCCCTTGAAGATCATCCCGCTCGGCGGCCTTGATGGCATCGGCAAGAACATGACGGTCTTCGAGTGCGGCGACGACATGGTGCTCGTCGACGCCGGTCTCATGTTCCCGGATGACTCCCAGCCCGGTATCGATCTGGTGCTTCCCGACTACACCTACGTTCTGGAGAACGAGGAGAAGCTCTGCGGTATCATCGTCACTCACGGCCACGAGGACCACACCGGATCGCTTCCGTATCTGCTGCAGGACCTCAACAACAAGGTGCCCATCTTCTCGAGCAAGCTGACGCTCGGTTTTATCGAGGGCAAGCTCTCCGAGTTCCGCATCCGCGCACCCAAGTTCCGCGAGGTCAAGGGCGGCAGCCATGTCAACCTCGGCGGCATCTCGCTCGACTTCTTCTCGATGACGCACTCCATCCCCGGCGCTCTGGGCGTGTTCATCCGCACCAATCAGGGCACCGTTATGCACACCGGCGACTTTAAGCTCGACCAGACGCCCATCGATGGCGTCACGCCCGACTATGCCGCTATCAGCCGCTTTGCCAAGCAGGGCATCGACCTGCTGCTTTCCGACTCCACCAATGCCACGGTTCCCGGCTTTACCAAGTCCGAGGCCGAGGTTGGTCCCAACCTGCTGCACGCCATCAAGAACGCCCCGGGTCGCGTGTTCGTCGCATCGTTCTCGAGCCACATCCATCGTTTGCAGCAGATCTGCGATGCCGCCCGCAAGTGCGGCCGTAAGGTCGTTGTGACCGGTCGCTCCATGCTCACGAACACCCGCGTGGCGCGCGAGCTCGGTTATCTCAACATCGATGATGCCGATATCATCGATGCCTTCGATATTGATAACCTGCCTGACGACAAGATCGTCGTCATGTGCACTGGTTCGCAGGGCGAGCCGCTGTCGGCCCTGTCCCGCATGGCCAATGGCGAGCACAAGACGCTCTCCATCCACGAGGGCGATACCGTTATCCTTTCGGCAACTCCCGTTCCTGGCAACGAGAAGGCCGTCCAGCAGGTCGTCAACAGCCTGGCCAAGCTCGGCTGCGACGTGTGGGATAAGAACCGCGCTCTCGTCCACGTCTCGGGTCACGGTAGCCAGGAGGAGCTCAAGCTCCTGATGGCCATGGCCAAGCCCACGTACTTTATGCCGGTTCACGGTGAGGCCGTGCATCTGCGCGCCCATGCCCAGCTGGCCCGCAAGATGGGCATCAAGGACGATCATATCTTTATCCTCGATAACGGCGACACGCTCGAGATGCGCGGTGGTATCGTCAAGCGCGGTACGCCCGTCGAGTCCGGTGTCGTTTACGTCGACGGCCTGCGTATCGGCGATACCGACCCCATCGTCCTGCGCGATCGCCAGAAGCTCGCCAACGACGGTATGGTCACGGCCGTTGCTATCGTCTCCCTCAAACACAAGAAGATCGAGGCCATCGAGTTCTCGGGCCGCGGCGTCTCGTTTGCCATCGACGACCAGTTCTCCGAGGATGCTTCCGCGTCCATTATGAAGACGATCGAGAAGGGTAAGTTTAGCTTTACCAGCAGCGGTTCCGATGCCATTCGCAAGGCCGTGCGCGATTCGCTCTCTAACTTTATCTGGAGCCGTACGCGCACCCGTCCGATGATCATCCCGGTCGTCATGGAGGTTTAGTTTGGCGCGCGGATCTGCACAAAACGCCAAAGTCAATAAGGCCAACAACCAACCGGCATCTGCTAAGGGTGCCGGTTCCCATCTGCGTGCCAATAAGGGCCACGAGTCCGAGTTTGATGAGTTTGAGCCCTTGGTCGAGCCTTCGGCCAATCGCGATATCGCCGGTGTGGTCATCGCCGTTTTGGCGATCGCGTCCTTCATTGCCGTGATCTCTCCGGCAACAGCGCCCGTGACGGCTGCGGTTGCCGGTTTCTACCACCTGGGCTTTGGTCTGGGCGCCTACGTGCTGCCGATCGTCATCTTGCTGTTTGCCGCCACGCTCTTTTTGGGTGAGGACTCGCCGCTCAACGTGCGCTCTGTTGCGGGCGGCGCCTTGGTCTTTATCGCCGTCGTCTCCATTCTTTCGCTGATGGTGCCGGGCACGAGCGATTCGTGCGACCTTATGTTTACGCCGCAGAACCTTTCCGTGTCGGGCGGCTACATTGGCGCCTTTATCGCAAGTGCCTTGCAAAACGCCCTGGGTAAACCTATCGCCATGGTTGTCTTGCTGGGGCTTGTCGTCGTTGGTTTGGTCATTATCGGCTTTTCGGTGGGTGGCGTTTTGCGCTCCGCACGCGATCGCGCTGCCGATTTTGCCGAGCGTCGACGTGCCGATGTCAATGCGAGCCCGTGGGGCGATGAAGAGGCCCTGTCGGTTCCCGGCGTCGCCCGTCCGCACCTTAGCATTCTGCGCCAGAAGGGGACTGACGCCGCGGTGACCACGGTCATGGGTGGCGATGTCGACCCGGTTTTGGATGACGACGAGGACGAGGATCCGTTTGTTGACGTGTCCGATGCCGTGGATGCCGAGCGGGCCAAGACCACGCTGCTGCCGCGTCGCCATGTCAAGAAGGGCAAGGCTGCGCCTAAGCTTAATACGAGTGAGCCCGACCCATCTTGGTCCGATAGCGAGATTGAGCTTACCGAGGGCGATGACGAGGACGACGAGGCTCCGATTGAGACCGCAAAGACAACTTTGCTGCCGCGTCGCCATGCAAAGCGCGGCCAGGTAACCGGCCAGCTTTCGATGGAAGACGACCCCGATAAGATTGACGAGTCCGAGCCGCCGTTTGCCGTGAATCCCGTCTCGGCCGCACCTCAGATTCCCGACTTCCTGAAGCATCCCAAGGTTGCCGATGCGCCTGCCACGAGTGCTATCGAATCGGCTGCGGCTCGTGATGGGGGAGTGGACGACGGCGCCGCAGATAACGAGGGCGAAGAAGAGGACGGCCTCAAGCTTCCGCCGCTCGAAATCCTGCATGCCAACCCGCAGTCGGCTTCCGCTGCGTCTTCGGACAAGGAGCTGGAGCAGACCGCTGAGTCACTGCAATCCACCTTGCTTGAGTTTGGCCGCAGTGCCCGCGTGGTCGGCTGGATCGCCGGCCCCACGGTGACGACCTTTAAGCTGCAGCCCGGTGAGGGCGAGCGTGTGAGCAAAATCTCGAGCCTCGAGGACGATATCGCGCTTTCGCTCGCTGCCCAGTCGGTGCGTATCTTTGCCCCGATCCCCGGCACCTCGCTCGTGGGCATCGAGATTCCCAACCGCAAGCGCCAGAACGTCAATCTGGGCGACGTGCTGCCCTATGTGAAGGGCGGTCCGCTCGAGCTCGCCATCGGCCGCGACGCCGAGGGCACGCCGGTTGTCGCCGACCTCGCCAAGATGCCTCACCTGTTGATCGCCGGTACGACCGGTTCTGGTAAGTCGGTGATGATCAATTCCATCATCACGACCTTGCTCATGCGCGCCCTTCCCGAGGACGTTCGCCTGATCATGGTCGACCCCAAGCGTGTCGAGCTTGCGGGCTATAACGGTCTGCCGCATCTCTATGTGCCCGTGGTGACCGAGCCCAAGCAGGCCGCGAGCGCTCTGCAATGGGCTGTGTCCGAGATGGAGCGTCGCCTGAAGGTCTTCGAGCGTCTCAACGTGCGTAAGATCTCGACCTACAACGAAAAGCAGGCTGCTGGCGAGTTTGAGCATTACGACAATCCGCCGCAAAAGATGCCCTACCTTGTCATTATCATTGACGAGCTCTCTGACCTGATGATGGTCGCCGGTAAGGATGTCGAGGCCTCGATCGTGCGTATTGCACAGCTGGGCCGTGCCGCCGGTATTCATCTTATCGTTGCCACGCAGCGCCCCAGCTCCAACGTGGTGACGGGCCTCATCAAGGCCAACATCACCAACCGCATCGCCTTTAACGTCGCCACGGGCATCGACTCGCGCGTCATCATCGACCAGATGGGCGCCGAGAAGCTCACCGGTTTGGGCGACATGTTGTTCTCCAAGGTCGACTGGGGCAAGCCCCGCCGTATCCAGGGCTGCTTTGTCTCGGATGATGAGATCAACGAGATTGTCGAGTTCGTCAAGTCGCAGAGTGAGCCAGACTACCACGAGGAGATCCTGTCTGCCGTGGCGCCCGCTTCCATGTCCATGGCGGGTGGCGGAGGCATTGTCCGCACCGGAGTAACCGAGCCGCAAGACGATGATCCACTCATTTGGGAAGCCGCCCATATTGTGGTGGAATCGCAGCTTGGCTCCACATCTGGCCTGCAACGTCGTCTGAAGGTTGGCTATGCGCGTGCCGGGCGTATTATGGACATGCTGGAAGAAAAGGGTGTCGTCGGCCCGCCCGACGGTTCCAAGCCGCGCGAGGTCCTTTTGGACGAGGAGGGGCTTGCCGCGCTGGAATCTGTCGACGCCGAGATGGCACGTGAAGATCGTGAGTTTGGAGGATTCTGATGGCTGCACGCTTTGGTGACATGCTGCTCGAGCAGCGTCGCCGAATGGGCCTTTCCATTCAGCAGGTCGCCAACACCATCAAAATCAGGCCGCAGATCATCGAGTTTTTCGAGACCGGTAACTTTGCTTCGATGCCGCCGCGCGGCTATGCGCAGGGCATGATTTCGAGCTATGCTCGTTTTTTGGGCCTCAATCCGCGCGAGGTCGTCAATGCCTACTTTGACGACCTGATGGCATACGAACGCGAGACGTCGCAGCAGGGCGGTCGTTTTCAGGACGCCGCCGGCTATGTCAATTCGCGTTCCTCTGTCGATAACGGGCGCTTCCTGATGGTTCAGGGTGGTCGCTCAACGCGTTATGGTCAGCGTCCGCAGCAGGCTGGCTATATTACCGAGACGGGTTCGGGCGAGGAGATTCGCTCACAGCGTGACCGGTTCCGCAGTACGCCGATGCCCGAGGACCGTGCACTTCCCGCTGCCCGCGGCGTGGCGCGTGACCCTCGTGCCGGCTACGGCGACGGCGGCTATTCCGATCGCGGTCACCGTGGTATCTCCACCGGACGTTCTCGCAGTGGCTATGCGGACGCCGATGCCACGCAGGTGACGCCGCGTCTTCGCTCTCAATCACAGCCGTATGGCCAGCGCTCTTCGGCTCCGCGTGCGGGCCAGCGTGGCTATCAAGGCTGCGGTGAACTTGCGCCCCGCTCGGGTCAGCGCAGCCTTCAGGGCCAGGGTGGCTATCGCGGCCGTTCCGACAGCAATCGTGGTCGTATGCCTCAGGGAGGCGGCCGCAGCAGTTCCAGTCGTGGACGCGGCGGTTCCCGTACTCCTCAAAACAACGGTCTCGATCCGCGTATCGTCTACGCCGGCATCGGTGCCGTGGCGTTGCTGCTGATCGTGCTCATCGTGGTACTTCTGCGCGGCTGCGCATCTTCGACGCCCGAGACCACGCCCGAGACGCCCACTGCTACCAAGACGACGCCCAAGAAGTCTTCTAAGAAGACCGAAACGGTCGACGAGGACGAAGACACCGATGAGGCGACGGATGAGTCGACCGATTCGGACGCCACCAAGACGACGGCTAAAAAGGAAGAAAACGAGGTAACGAAGGTCAAGGTCTCCGTTGCCAAGGGAAAGACCGCCTGGATTGAGGTCAAGGTCGATGGCAAGTCGGTCTATGGCGCCCAGGCGACTGGCCCCTTTGAGCAGGAGTACACGCCTGAGTCCTCGATCGAGATCACCACGTCCAAGCCTTCCGATGTCACCGTTACCAAGAACGGCGAAAAGGTCCGTTACGATACCAAGACCTCGGGCGTGGCGCGTGTGACGATCACCGTTCCCAAGAAGGAGACGACTGGTTCCGAGAATGGTGAAAGTTCTGATGGTACCGACACCACCGATGGTGCCGACACCACCGACGGCACCGATGCCCAGTCCACGGATGGCGCCGATACCGCAACTGACGGCCAGACGCCCACCGATTCTACCGACTATTCGTACGATAGCTACTAAGCCGCTCGTACGCGAAAGGAAACATCATGGCTAAAGATTCCAGCTTCGACGTCGTGTCCGAGGTCAACATGCAAGAGGTCGACAACGCCTTCCAGCAAACCACGCGTGAGATTTCCCAGCGCTATGACCTGAAGGATTCCGGCGCCACGATCGAGCTTTCGAAGGGCGACAAGCTCTTTACGATCAACGCCCCGGCCGACTTTGTCTCCAAGCAGATTATCGACGTGCTGAGCTCCAAGCTCATCAAGCGCGGCATCGACCTCAAGGCTGTCTCGTGGGATGCTCCGCAGGCGGCATCGGGCGGCACCGTGCGCGTGCTCGGCCATATCGTCGAGGGTATCGACCAGACGACCGCCAAGAAGATCAACAAGGACATCAAGGACCAAAAGCTCAAGGTCAAGGTGACTATCGAGGCCGACAAGCTGCGTGTTTCCTCTGCTTCGAAGGACGCGTTGCAGACCGTGATCCAGTTCCTGCGCGACCAGGACTACGGCCAGCCGCTGCAGTTCACCAACTACCGCTAATATCATTCGAAAGGACTGCTCTCCAACATGGATACACCGTTGGGCTCCGTGCTCTACATCACCCTCGGGTGCGCTAAGAACGAGGTTGACACCGACCGCATGCGTTCTCTTTTGACCGCCGCGGGCTACGAGGAGGCATTCGACCCACAGGATGCCGATATCGCCATCGTCAATACATGCTCGTTCCTCGCCTCCGCAACGTCCGAGAGCATCGAGACCACGCTCGAGCTCGCCAACGAGGTTCAGGACGGCGTTCGTTCTTGTCCCATCGTCATGTGCGGCTGTGTGCCGTCGCGCTATGGCGACGACCTGCCTGACGAGCTGCCCGAGGTCGCTGCCTTTGTGAAGGCCGACGAGGAGGACGGCATCGTGGCGGTCATCGATGGCGTGCTGGGTGTCGAGCGTGAGATCGCTGCCTATATTCCGCAAGTAAAGCGCACTGTCGAGGGCGCTGTTGCTTACGTCAAGATTTCCGATGGCTGCAACCGCTTCTGCAGCTTCTGCATGATCCCCTATATTCGCGGTCGCTATCATTCGCGCAATGCCGAGAGCATTATCTCCGAGGTACGCGACCTGGTTGCCGGCGGTGTGCGCGAGATCGTGCTGATTGGCCAGGACACGGGTATTTGGGGCACCGACTTTGCCGACGAAGACGTCACCGATGGCTCGCCGCGCAATCTGGCGCAGCTGCTGCATGCCGTCGCCGAGGCCGTGCGCCCGCACAACGTCTGGGTCCGCGTGCTCTATCTGCAGCCCGAGGGCATGACCGACGAGCTTATCGATACGATTCGCGATACGCCCGAGGTGCTGCCTTATATCGATATCCCCGTGCAGCACTGCGACGCGCGCATCCTCAAGGCTATGCGCCGTTCTGGTTCGCGCCAGGAGCTCGAGGACCTGTTCCGCGATCTGCGTGAGCGTATCCCCGGCATCGTGATCCGTTCCACGGCCATGGTCGGCTTCCCGACCGAGACCGACGACGAGTTCCGCGACCTTATCGACTTTATGGACACCGTCGGCTTTGACTACACGAGCGTCTTTGCCTACTCGCAGGAGGAGGGCAGCCTGGCCGCCAAGATGGAGGGTCAGGTCGATGAGGAGGTCAAGCTCGAGCGCGCCCAGGAGGCCATGGACCTGGCCGAGTCGCTCGGTTTTGCCGCCACCGCCGCACATGTGGGCGAGCGCGCCCAGGTGATCGTCGACGGCATCGAGGAGACCGAGGACGGCGCCGAGCTGATCGGCCATGCTTGGTTCCAGGCGCCCGATTCCGATGGCGCGGTGCACTTGGACGCCAGCGAGGCGTCCGTGGGCGATATTCTGACGGTCGAGTTTACCGATAGCTTCTGCTATGAGCTTATCGGCCATGTTGTGGAGTAGGAGAGCATCGTGGCAAACGAGAGCAATAAGGAACTGACGAGTGTTTGGACGCCCGCCAACATCGTGACGTGCGTTCGCATCGTCTTTATCCCGGTGTTCATGATCGTGTCGGCGCTTTCTCACACGAGTGTTGCCGGTACAGATTGGAGCACCTTCGACGGCCCGCTCGCCGCCGCTGCTTTCATTCTGTATGTTATCCTGTCGTGCACCGATAAGGTCGACGGTTATCTGGCGCGCTCGCGCAACGAGATTACCGATTTCGGTAAGTTCTTGGACCCCATCGCCGATAAGCTGCTGGTGTTCTCGGCTCTGCTGCTGTTCTTGGATTTTGGCGCTGTGACCGTGTGGTCCGTGTTCATTATCCTGTTCCGTGAGCTTCTGGTGAGCGCCCTTCGCATGGTCGCGAGTGCCGCCGGCGTGGTCGTTGCCGCCGATAAGCTTGGCAAGTACAAGACGGCGACTACGATGGTCTCCATCTGCGGTTACCTGTGCGTCTTTGCGATGGCCGGCTTGCACCTTGGCCCGCTGGCGCTGACGCTCGGCATCTACTCGGTGTCGCGCTTCCTGTACGCCGTTGCCGTTGTCCTGACCGTTATCTCGGGCGCCCAGTACTTCTGGAACTGCCGCAAGATCGTCTTTTCGGTCTAGGTCCTGGTGGGTATGACGGACTCTTTTGAGCAGATTTCCGCACATAACGAGGAGCTGGCGCGTCATATTGTCGAGCGCGCGAGCGCTCGGGGCGTGACGGTTTCGACGGCTGAGTCGCTGACGGCAGGTATGATCGCCTCGACGATTGCCGATATCCCGGGCGCCTCGGCGGTGCTGCGTGGCGGTGCGGTGACCTACTGCGATGAGATCAAGCATCGCGTTTTGGGCGTTGATCAGGAGACGCTCGACCGCTATACCGCGGTGTCGCATCAGACCGCGCGCGAGATGGCGGCGGGTTCGCTGGAGCTGTACCAGAGCGATATTGCAGTGAGCGCAACGGGTTATGCCGGCCCCGGCGGCGGCACTGAGGACGATCCGGCTGGCACTTTCTATATTGGCTGGGCGTATCGCGCGGCTGATGGGGAAGTGCCGGTCGTGGACTCTGTGCGCTGCCACTATGAGGGCGACCGTTCGTGTGTTCGTGCCCATGCGGTCGCGGAGGCATTGGGACGCATTGTCCTTGTGCTTAACTCTATGGAATAGACGTGTTTTAAGGGGCCTTCGGGCCCCTTAATTGTGGAGATGGGGACCCCTGACGAATTTAGCGTTTGCGCTGGTCATAGGTGTATTTTTGCCTTTCTTGTTCTTATTTGCCCCTTTGTGGTCAAGCATTTGGTCAGTGTTTGGTCGGCGTTTGGTTGGGTTTTGGAAAGACTGCCTGCATATGATTGGCCTGAACGGTTGACCACGAACAGCCGTTCGTTTATTATCGATGCAGGTTGTTAAGAGGAGGGCTATTCATGGCCAAGAATTCAGGTCCCGTACGTACCGTTCATGCTCGCACGACGGGTAAAGAGCGCGATGAGATGATCGCCACCACCAAGGCCGAGATCGAGAAGAAGTTCGGTCAAGGCTCCATCATGAGGTATGGTGACGGCGGCCCCGAGCTTGAGGTTGAGGCCATCCCCACGGGCGCTCTGGCACTCGATGCCGCTCTGGGTATCGGCGGTGTGCCGCGCGGCCGTATCGTCGAGATTTACGGTCCTGAGTCCTCCGGTAAGACGACGCTTTCGCTCGAGATCCTGGCCGAAGCCCAGGCAATGGGTGGCGTGGTGGCATTTATCGATGCCGAGCACGCGCTCGATCCCACGTATGCCGCGCGCATTGGCGTGGATATCGACGAGGTACTGATTTCCCAGCCTGATACGGGTGAGCAGGCGCTCGAGATTGTTGACATGCTCGTGCGTTCCGGCGCCATCGATGCCATCGTCGTCGACTCCGTCGCCGCGCTGACCCCGCGTGCCGAGATCGAGGGAGAGATCGGCGATACCACGGTCGGATTGCAAGCTCGTCTGATGAGTCAGGCGCTCCGCAAGCTCGCCGGCTCGCTGTCCAAGTCCAACACGACATGCATCTTCATTAACCAGCTGCGAGAGAAGATCGGCGTCATGTTCGGCAACCCCGAGACCACGACGGGCGGCCGCGCCCTTAAGTTCTTCTCTTCGGTGCGTATCGACATTCGCCGCATCGACAGCATTAAGCTTAAGGATGAAGTTATCGGTAACCGCGTGCGCGCCAAGGTCGTTAAGAACAAGGTGGCAGCTCCGTTCCGTTCTGCTGAGTTCGACATCATGTACGGTACGGGCATCTCTAAGGAGGGCTCGATTCTGGACATGGCTGTCGAGTGCGGCATTTGCAAGAAGATGGGCTCCTGGTTTGCCTATGGCGAGGACAAGCTCGGCAACGGTCGCGAGGCCGCCAAGGCGTTCCTGCGCGAACACCCTGATTGCGCCGACGAGATTGAGCATAAGGTCCGCCTTGCCTGCGGGCTTGAGTTTGACGACGATGCTCCATCCGAGGTCGAGCTGACCGATCAGCCTGCGCCTGAGGAGTTTGACGAGCTTTACGCCATCGATGGTTCCGCCATGCTCGATGATGACGACGAGTAGCGGTTACGCTCATGTCGTATACGGTGACCGAGGCCACGGTCGTCTTTCCCGATAAGAAGGCGGCCTCCTCGTTCTCGAGCGGGTATGCGTCCAAAAAGCCTTGCGCACATATCGATTGTGAGCTTGAGGGCGGTTTTGAGCGGTCCATTTGGATTCCCGTGCGGGTCGCGCGCCTGTATGTCAAAAACCGCCCCGATCTTCCCTGTGATTGGGACAACTTTCGTGAGGCGGTGCAGCTCGTCGAGCGTAAATGTGCACTTACCATGGTGACCGAGATGTTATCGCGCCGCGACCATGCGACGGGCGAGGTCCGTGACAAGCTGGCTCGCTACGGCTTTCACCAGACCGCGATCGATTTCGCCGTCGAGCGCGCCACCGAGTATCGCTTTTTAGACGAGAACCGCTTTTGCTCGTACTTTATCGAGGAGCGCAAGCGGCGCGGTTGGGGACAGCGCAAAATCGAGACCGAGCTCAAGCGCCGTCATGTCGTGCTCGATGACATTCCCGGTTATCCCGAGGATTATTTTGCCGTCGAAGACGATTTGGCGCGTGCGTCAGCCCTGCTCGCCAAGCGGCGTGTTCCAGAGACGCGCGGATTCGAAAAACTGGTTCGGTTTTTGATGGGCAAGGGCTTCTCGTATCATATCGCCGCCGATGCCGTTAAGGCACGTCTCGATGCCGAACGCGAGGAATGTGCGGTTTAGGCGTATGCGTTTTGTGGCCCTGCCGCTCACCGTGTTTTAGCCGCCGTGTTGGGGGCATTTATTTGACAGTTGTTGTGGTTCAACGTACGATAAACAGCGTCATTTGCTTTGTGATATGTGCTCATCTGTGATGAGTTTGTTTATATGTTTATCTGTATCCGACCCGCATAAGCTGCGCCCATATTACTCAAATGTCGCGAGCCGTTCGTAAGGACGGTTCGCTTTGTTGTGTAACGAATCCATAAAAAGGAGTGAGCATGCCTATCATCGCAGCGCTCGTTGGCATCGTTTTGGGTGCCATCGCCGCCATTGCCTACATGCGCACCGCCAAGCAGGGTAGTCTTCACGAGGCCGACGAAAAAATCCAGTCGGCACACGCACAGGCTGAGTCCCTGATCGGTGATGCTAAGCGTCAGGCCGAGACCCTCAAAAAAGAGGCTCTGCTCGAGGCTAAAGAGGAGATCATCAAGAACAAGCAGGCCGCCGAGGCCGAGGACAAGCAGCGTAAGAACGAGATTCGTACGCTCGAGAACCGCGTGATGCAGCGCGAGGAATCCCTTGATCGCCGCAACGACGCTCTCGACAAGCGCGAGCATCAGCTGTCCAGCCAGGCCGGTCAGGTCGAGAAGCGCTCCCGTGAGCTCGAGGAGCTCTGTGCAAAGCAGACTTCCGAGCTCGAGCGTATCGCCGACCTTACCCGCGAGGACGCCCACAAGGAGCTCCTCGATAAGGTTCGCGGCGAGGTCACCCACGAGGCCGCCACGATCATTCGCGAGTCCGAGCAGCAGGTTCGCGCCGAGTGCCACAAGACCGCCCAGGAGATTCTGTCTCTGGCGATTCAGCGCTGCGCTGCCGACCACACTGCCGAGGTCACCGTTACCTCCGTGCACATTCCCTCTGATGACCTCAAGGGCCGTATCATCGGTCGCGAGGGTCGCAACATCCGGACCTTCGAGCAGGTTTCCGGCGTCAACCTCGTGATCGATGACACGCCCGAGACAGTCGTTCTTTCGAGCTTCGACCCGGTCCGTCGTGAGACCGCCCGTGTCGCCCTCGAGAACCTCATCGCCGACGGCCGCATTCACCCTGCCCGTATCGAGGAGATGTATCACAAGGCCGCCGACCTGGTTCAGCAGCGCGTGCGCGAGGCTGGCGAGCAGGCTGCCTTCGATACCGGCATCCACGATCTGCACCCCGAGATCGTCAAGACCCTTGGTGCCCTGCGCTACCGTACCTCGTTTGGTCAGAACGTGCTTCAGCATTCCCTCGAGGTCTCTGATCTGTGCGGCGTGATGGCTTCCGAGCTTGGCCTGGACGTTGTGACCGCCAAGCGCGCCGGCCTGCTTCATGACCTGGGCAAGGCAATCGACCACGACGTCGAGGGCCCGCATGCCGTCATCGGCGCCGAGCTTGCCCGCCGTTATGGCGAGAAGCCCGTTATCGTCCATGCTATTGAGGCTCACCATGCCGATGTCGACCCCAACACGGTACTCGATGTCCTGGTGCAGGCCGCTGATGCTGTCTCTGCCTCTCGCCCCGGTGCCCGTCGCGAGTCTGCCGAGAACTACATCAAGCGTCTTGAGAAGCTCGAGGAGATCGCCAACTCCCATGACGGCGTCGAACGTACCTATGCCATGCAGGCCGGTCGCGAGGTCCACGTCATGGTCCAGCCGGACAAGATTTCCGATGCCCAGTCCACGGTTCTGGCTCACGATATCGCCCATCAGATCGAGGAAGAGATGGAGTATCCCGGTCAGGTGCGCGTTGTCGTGATTCGCGAGAGCCGCGCTGTCGATATCGCTAAATAACATGAGCGACGCGAACGAGCTCATCTCATTTATCGCGTCGATGTCGGGGGAGGGCAACCTTCGCGTCGAGGAGAACCTTGGCGAGGGGTATGTCCGCCTCCGCGTTTCGGAGGCCGAGCGGCGCCAGGCTAAGCACGACATTCAGCATGTCGAGGACATCGTCATCGAAATGCTCCGTAATGCTCGCGATGCCGGCGCCGACAAGGTCTATCTCGCCACGACCAAGGAAGATGGCGTCCGCACGCTTGTCTTTCTGGATAACGGTTCGGGCGTTCCGCAGGATATGCAAGAGCGAATCTTTGATGCCCGCGTTACCTCCAAGCTCGAGAGCATGAAGATGGACCGTTGGGGCGTTCACGGTCGTGGCATGGCATTGTTTTCGATTAAGCAGAACACCGACGAGGCCCGTGTGGTCACGTCCGGCGTCGATCTTGGTTCAGCCTTCAAGGTGAGCGTTGCGGCCGACCGCCTCAGTGAGCGTGCCGATCAGTCCAGCTGGCCCCAGGCCGTCAAGGATGAGGACGGACGTTATGTCTGCGCTCGCGGTCCACATAATATTATTCGCGCTGCTTGTGAGTTTGCGCTCGAGGAGTTGCGTGGTTGCGATGTCTATCTTGGTTCTCCGTCTGAGATTGCCGCGACCCTTTATGCTCAGGCGTCAAGTCGGCTCGATACGTCTCGTCTCCTGTTCATTGATGACGAGAGCGAGCTTCCGGTTGTCGATCGTTTAGGCCTTGCTTCTGATGCCGAGGACTTTATCCGTATTTGTTCGGGTTTGGGTCTTGAGATGTCCGAGCGCACGGCCCATCGCATTTTGGCAGGGCAGATTAAGCCCGTTCGCGGTGTGACCGCGCGTCTGCTGCGCGAGCGTGATTCGTCCTCGCATGCGCCGGCTCCTGTCGATCTCGCGAAGGATCGTCGCGGGCTACGTATTGCCAAGGATGACATGGCACAGTTTTCGCGCGCTGTGGAACGCGACTTTAATGACCTTGCCGCCCGGTACTATCTCAACCTTTGCGGCGACCCAAAGATCCGTGTTTCGCGTGATCGAATCACCGTGACCTTTGATCTTGCCAAAGAGGAATAGTGCCTTTACCGAGTCCACTCGGTACGATACAGTTATTGCAGTTAAAACGTACTTTTAAATGCAGGAGTTTCTTCATGGATTGCCTGAAGGTATCAAGCAAATCATCGCCCGCGTCCGTTGCCGGCGCCATCGCCGGCATGGTCAAGGATGGTGTACCCGTCAACATCCAGTGTGTCGGCGCCGGTGCCGTCAACCAGGCCATTAAGGCCGTTGCTATCGCGCGCGGTTTTTTGATTCCAACCGGTTTTGATATTTCCTGCGCGCCCGTGTTCTCCGACATCCTCATTAACGGGGAGTCGCGCACGGCCATCCGCCTTTCTATCTACGTTCACCAGATCAATCGAGCTGCTATGGATAACGTCGTCATGGATGATGTTAAGCCTGTGGCATAGCTTCTGCTTGCCTCGTTTCGCTCCCCATCGTTAGGACTTATGCACATGGACCAGCGTTCCGTACGCGATATTCTTGCCGGTAAAACCTACTTTATCCGCACCTTTGGCTGCCAGATGAATCAGCACGACTCCGAGCGTGTGAGCGGTCTGCTTGATTCGTATGGCTGCCTCATGGCGCTCGATCCCGCGCATGCCGATATCGTTGTCTTCATGACGTGCTGCGTGCGCGAGGCCGCCGATACTCGCCTGTACGGTCAGTGCAATTCCTGCAAAAGCCTGCCGCCTTCGCCTTCGGGCAAGCGCGTGGTTGCCGTTGGCGGTTGCATCGCGCAGCGCGATGGCGAGGGCCTGCTCACCAACGTCGATAACGTCAATGTCATCTTTGGCACGCATTCCATCGCGCATGTGGCCGAGCTCATTGCCGAGGCGTTCCTTGATGGCAAGCGTCATATCCGTACCAATGAGCATGAGGATACGGATGCCATGAGCATGCCGTGGCATCGCGAGACTCAGTATCACGCCTGGGTGCCCATCATGACGGGCTGCAATAATTTCTGCACCTATTGCATCGTGCCGTACGTGCGTGGTCGCGAAAAGAGCCGCCCCTTCGAGGAGATTGTCGACGAGGTGACCGGTTTGGTGCGCCAGGGCGTGCGTGAGATTACGCTGCTGGGCCAAAACGTTAACTCATATGGTCGCGATCTGTTTGGCAAGCCGCGTTTTGCCGATCTGCTGCGTGCCGTGGGCGATACGGGCGTGGAGCGCATCTTCTTTACGTCTTCGCATCCCAAGGACCTGTTGCCCGAGACCATCGACGCCATGGCCGAGACGCCTGCCGTTATGCCGCAGCTGCATTTGGCCGTCCAGTCAGGTTCGACGCGGATCCTCAAAGAGATGAATCGCCGTTATACACGCGAGGACTATCTGGGCCTTGTCGATCGCATTCGCAACCGCATGCCCGATATCGCGCTCTCGACCGACATTATCGTTGGCTTCCCGGGTGAGACTGAAGAAGACTTTGAGCAGACGCTCTCACTTGCCGAGACGGTCCGCTATGCTCAGGCCTATACCTTCATCTATTCCAAGCGCGCCGGTACCCCGGCCGCCGAGATTGACGATCCTACGCCGCATGAGGTTATTCTCGAGCGTTTCAACCGTCTGGTTAAGGTTATCGAGACCACGGCACACGAGTATAACCAGGGTGAGCTTCATACTGTGGTTCCGGCGCTCATTGAGGGAACGAGTAAAAAGAACGACGCGGTCCTGCTGGGCAAGAGTCCCAAGAATCAGACCGTGCATGCGCCTATCCCCGAGGGTTACAGCATCGATCAGCTTGTTGGTAAGATCGTTGATGTTGACGTTGACGTTGCCAAGACCTGGTATTTGTCCGGCTCCGTTGTGGGCGAGCCGCGCTAATGGTTTCTCCCGGGGCAGGTCTTTCCGCCGTTGCGATCGTCGGTCCGACGGCGGTTGGTAAGAGTGATGTTGCCGACCGTTTGGCAGCTCGTCTTTCGTCCGAAGTGCTGTCGTGCGATGCGATGCAAATCTATCGCGGCATGGACATCGGTACCGCAAAGATGGTGCCCGATGAGTGCACGGCGCCGCTGCGTCTCGTCGACATTGTAGAGCCGGGTGTGGCATATTCTGCTGCGCTTTATCAGGCCGACGCTCGCGCGCATGTTGAACGTCTCCTTGGTTCGGGTTGCCTGCCGGTTTTTTGCGGAGGTACGGGGCTGTATCTCAAGGCCGCCCTCGATGAGATGGACTTTCCCTCGGGTGAACTTGAGGACGATCGTCGTGCGGGCTATCAGGAGCTTGCCGAGCGTATTGGCGAGGAAGAACTGCATGCCTTGCTTGCCGAGCGCGATCCAGAATCGGCTGCTGTTATTCATCCCCATAACGTGCGCCGTGTGATTCGTGCGCTCGAGATGCATGATGATGGCGTCTCCTATGCGCAGCAAAAGTCGCAGTTTAGTGTTCCGCACGAGCATTATCATGCCCTATGGTTTGGTCTGACGCGTAATCGCGAGGTGCTCTACGAGCGCATTAACCAGCGCGTCGATCTGATGTTTGAGCAGGGTCTTGTCGATGAGGTCCGCGGTCTTATGGGCCAGGGGCTGGGAGATGCCCTGACGTCGATGCAGGCAATTGGCTATAAAGAGATCATTGATGCTTTCAATGGCGTGATGAGCATGGATGAGGCTCGCGAACTCATTAAGATGCGTTCGCGTCGTTATGCCAAGCGTCAGCTTTCGTGGTTTAAGCGCGATGACCGTATCGTGTGGTTTGATATGGATGAATGTACGATCGATGAGGTCGTTGAGGATATCCTGCATCGTATTGAGGCTGCCTAATGGCCCGTTTCCCCCTTGTTCCCACGGCACCCGAGCCCGAGCGTGCCATTTTAGTTGGTGTTGAGTGGCGCGACAATGCATGGCCGCTCGATCGCTCGCTTGATGAGCTGGAGCGTCTTGCCCACACAGCTGGTGCTCAGTGCGTGGCACGCTTGTCGCAGCGTTTGGTAAAGCCGTATCCTAAATCGTTTATCGGTTCCGGCAAGGTAGAAGAGCTGTGCGGCCTGGTGCATCGCATGGATGCCGATGTCGTTATTTTTGACGACGACCTGACGCCCTCGCAGCAATCCTATTTGGAGAAAGCTGTGGGCGAGCCGGTAAAGATTATCGATCGTACAGCACTGATCCTGGATATCTTTGGCCTGCATGCTCAGACGCGTGAGGGACGCCTGCAGGTACAGCTGGCACAGCTTCAATATTTGTTGCCTCGCCTGCGTGGCATGTGGAGCCATCTCGCCAAGGAGCAGACGCGCGGCGGCATCGGCTCACGTTTTGGTCAGGGCGAAAGTCAGCTCGAGGTCGACCGTCGCCTTATTCGTAATAAGATCGCTGCGCTTCGTCGTGAGCTCAAGCAGGTTGAACAGCGTCGCGATGTTCAATCCAAGAGTCGCATTGAGTCACCGGCGTTTCGCGTCGCGTTGGCCGGTTATACCAATGCCGGTAAATCGACGTTGCTCAATCGTCTGACCGGCTCTACGGTACTTTCGCAGGACAAGCTGTTTGCTACGCTCGACCCGACGACGCGTTCGTATCGTCTGCCCGGCGGTCGCGGCATGACGATTACCGATACCGTCGGCTTTATTCAAAAGCTGCCGCATGGTCTGGTCGATGCCTTTAAATCGACGCTGTCCGAGGTTTTGGGTGCCGATCTAATTCTCAAAGTCGTAGATGCGTCTGACGAGGACTATGAGCGGCAGCTGGAGGCTGTCGACCGCGTGCTTGATGAGATCGGCGCCGGAGAGCGTTTAACGCTGACCGTATTCAATAAAATCGATCTTCTCGATAGCGTCGATCGATTGAGTTTCCGTCGTCGCTATCCGGAGGCCGTTCTGTTCTCGGCCCAAACGGGCGAGGGGCTCGACGATCTCGTCGACCGGATTGCTCGCGAGGCAGCTGCCACCGATGTGTTGCTCTCCGCTGATATCCCGTATCGCGAGGGCGCTCTCATCACGCTGGTGCATGAGCAGGGAACCCTTCTGCATGAGGAATATCTCGAGGACGGCGTTCGCATTGTGGCGAAGTTGCCGGCTCGTATTGCACCGCGGCTCGAGCGCTATCGTACGGAATAAACGATTTCTAGCACGCCTAGAATGACTGGCTGATGGAGCAGGTAGAACGGTAAGGCATGCCGACCCAGGACTGCGAGCGCCGGGATAGGATTGGCGTATGCCCATGCTGGCGCTTCGAGACTTGATGCTTGTGCTGCCTGGGCAGCAAAAAAGCCGGTAAGGTACATAAAGACAAACGGTATGAGCGGATAGTAATCTCCCGAAACAAAACCCGGGCCTGGGAATCCAAGCCATGCCAGGTAGGGGAGTGGGTAGACCGCCTTTGGAATGCCCCAGGTTAGGGCAAAAAGAACAAGGCACGCTGCGATGCCCCATGAGCCCGGTAATTTTTGGAGTAACGGACGGGTGAACGCAACCACCGCGGTGCACACCGCCATGCAATAAATGATGCCAAAGTTCACTGAATCGTCGACCGATACGAGCGTTGTTGCGATCCAGACGACCAAAGCTGCGGCAGCGTACTTAGCCGCTCGTTTGGCATTGTTGCGTGAGAGCGTGCACATCCAACCCGCGATAAACAAAAATACCCAGCTGATGCTGGCTCGCCAGACGTCTTGAAAGACAGTCTGGGTAAACCAAGGCATATCCCAGCCGTACAGGTAGGCGAGATCATAGCAAGCGTGAAAACCTGCCATAGAAATCATCGTAAACCCGCGGACGGTATCAAAGATGGTTATGCGTTTTTGCATTACGAGAACCGGCGCATCAAGCCGACGACTTTGCCCAGGATAACGGGATTCGTTGCATAGATAGGTTCCATAGTGTCGTTCTCGGGCTGCAAGCGCACACGCCCCTGCTCCTTGTAGAACGTCTTGACGGTCGCCGAACCATCAATCATGGCCACGACAATTTCGCCATTCATGGCACTCTTTTGTTCAAGGACGATGATGTAATCGCCATTGAAGATGCCGACATTGATCATTGAGCTCCCATGCACCTCAAGGATAAAGGAACCCTGATCAGTGGCGATTTCGGTCGGGATAGTAAACGTGTCTTCGATATTCTGCTCTGCCAGAATGGGAATCCCAGCCGCGACGCGACCAACGAGCGGTAGCGAGACCGTTCCGCGAGGTGCGGTGGGCTCGTCAGATTTGGAAATTGAGACAGAGGAACCATCCTCGTTAAAGAGTTCCAGGGCGCGCGGTTTGGTGGCATCGCGCTTGAGTAGCCCGCGCGCCTCCAGGGCAGAGAGATGGGCGTGCACGGTGCTGGGGGAGGAAAGGCCCACGGCAGAAGCCATCTCGCGCACGCTGGGCGGATAACCCTTCTCCTGCTGATATTCCTTGATGAAGTCGTAAATTTGCTGCTGACGCTTGGTAATTTTGCGAGCCATCAGGGCATCCTCTCTACCCATGTCAAACAAATGTTCGAATTTTGCTTGACAGGAACAACTGTTCGAAGATAATAATAACCGAACATTCGTTCTCGCGCTAGACATTTTTGTCCGCGCGGCTTGATAAAACTGTTCTCAGCAAAACACGCGAGAGGAGAACATGATGAACGTAACGAATATGGTCCAGGGAAACCTCGCCCTTAAGCTCGAGACGCCTGCAGAACCCACTTTTACGGTTGTTCAGGGTGGCCGCTCCGGCTTTCAGCCTTTGACCGTAAAGCCTGCGCGCAATCAGCAGGCTGTAGTCGCGCCGGCCCGCGTTGCCCTGAAGGTTCCGACGATTGTCGCCGTCGCCGTTGCGCTTACGCTCTTCTTTGTCCTCGCTATGTCGGTCTTTAGCGCTCGTCACGCCGCGTATGCCGAGTCCGTTTCCAACATTACCTACGAGACCATTCGCGTTCAGCCTGGCGATTCTCTTTGGTCGCTTGCCGAAGAATATCCAATCGAAGGCCTTTCCACGCAAGAGACTTCCGACATGATCCGTAGCGTCAATCATCTGGAGCATGGTTCGCTCGCCGCCGGTGCGCATCTTAAGGTTCCTGCTCGTTCGTAATCATTATCGCGCTGCGCATGGTACCCTTGTTATCGTTTAAGAGGAGGTACCATGCGCTGTCCCAAATGCGGCAAGGCACATACCCGCGTCGTTGATTCCCGTATGCAGGAGTCAAATAACACCATTAAGCGCCGTCGCGAATGTTGCTCGTGTAACTACCGCTTTACAACGTTTGAGCGATGCGAGGACCCTATCGAGGTCATTAAGTCAGATGGAACTAAGCAGCGGTTCGATCGCAATAAGCTTCTTGTCGGCTTGATGCGCGCCACCATCAAGCGCGATATCGACACTAAGAAGCTCAATGAGATTATCGATGACATCGAGGTCGAGCTTCGCTCTCGCACGCTGACGGCCGTCACGTCCCATGAGTTGGGTGACATGGTGCTCAAGCGCTTGGCCAAGATCGACAAGGTTGCGTACATCCGTTTTGCCTCGGTCTACCGCGATTTCAAAGACGTCGATGAATTTCTGCAAGAGCTCGACAAGCTAAGGTGATTCCATGTCCAACATTACCGTCAACATAAAGCGTCTCGACCCCACCCTCGAGCTTCCCAAATACGCCCATCCCACCGATGCCGGCTTGGATCTACGCTCCAACGAAGACTGCGTCCTGAAGCCCTTCGAACGCCGTCTGGTCTCTACGGGGCTGGCCATCGCCCTGCCCGATGGCTACGCCGGCTTCGTCCAGCCCCGCAGCGGCTTGGCCATCAAGCAGGGCCTGTCTATAGTCAATACGCCGGGCCTCATCGACGCCCACTACCGAGGAGAACTCAAGGTTATCCTCATCAACCTGGATCCCTCCAATAACATTCAAATCAATAAAGGCGACCGCATAGCCCAACTCGTCATCCAAGAAGTCCCCACGGTCAATCTCATAGAAGTAGAAGAACTAGACGAAACCGACCGAGGCAAAGGAGGCTTCGGCTCCAGCGGCATCGCCTAGGGCGCCCGTATCCCTCCCGCCCGGGGCTTACCTATATCATTCCATGCTCAAACATTCTCGCGTCGCTTCGCTCGCTGCGAAACTGCGCGTGGAACGATATAGGTAAGCCCCGGGCGGGCGGCTACTCGCTTGAAACAATATTTACTTTTCTAGTAAGTCGATGCGATGAAGGGACGCCTCCTTTGTCGCATCGACTTACTGTATTTATATTTTCTGGTTCCCCTTTGCAGATTCTACTGGTGGGGAATCTGGTATAGCCGCTGGTACGTTAACGCAGCTTACCTGCGGGAGGCCCCTATATATCGTCCCGCGCGCAGTTTCGCAGCGAAGCGAGAATGTTTGAGCACGGGATGATATATAGGGGCCTCCCGCAGGCAAGCGGAAATTAAGACGCTAGCGGATGTGCGCGGGTTTTCCGCCCCAGTAGAAGCGGCAGAAGGCTCGTTTGCGCTTTTGGGGTTTGCCTACGAGCTCCATGGTTGCGATGGCTATGTCTTCGGCTGCGTGGGGGCGGCGTAGTACTTCGCCGTTGATGAGCAGTGCCTTGAGCGACTCAGGATGATCGTGGAGATGTCGCAACGTCACGATGAGCTCTCGTGCGGTGGTGACATGCATGCTGGCGCCCATGCCGGTGAGCATGGTGGTGTTGGCCTTTTCCTGGCCATAGGACTTGCCCAACAGGATCATCGGCAGGTGTGCGCACAGGCATTCGGTGACGGTGAGTCCGCCCGATTTGAGAATTGCCAGGTCGCAGCCGAGCATAAGCGCTGCCATATCATCGACATAGTCCAGAACCGTGACGTTTTCGAGCTTCATGGCGTCGAAGAGCGTTTTGAGGCGGGTGGCATATTCGGTGTCTTTGCCCGGCAAAAAGACAAAGTGCATGTCTTCGAAGCTGCGTAGGAAGGGGAGGGTGCGGTCCATCTCCGCGCGAAAGCGAACGTACGGTTGAGGCAAGCTGGCACCGGCCATTACCAGCACGACGGTCTTGTCGGTGGGGAGGTTGAACTTAGCTAGCTCTTCCTCGCGATCGTAATCCGTGTCGAATCCGGTGCGAATAGGAATGCCGGTAATGCGAATCTTTGTCTCGAGCACCTTGCGCGGACGCAGCGTTTCGGCCATAAATTCGTTGGCAACACAGAATAAATCGGTGTCCTTGTGGGGCCACCATCCCTCGACTTCGTAGTCGGTCGGTACGCAGATGACCGGATAATCGATACCCGTAATTACGCGGGCGCCCACGGCAACATTGGCTGCTGTGATGTGCGTTGCAACCACGGCTATGGGCCTGCGGCTACGAATATATTCGTTGAAGGCGGGGAACATAATTCGCGACCATGCCGTTCCGCCACCCCAGAGAAGATGTCCCGTAAGCGTATATCGCCAGGTCAGGTCGTAAATGGGGCGCGTGGCTCCCGTAAAAGAAGCCGCGGTCTTATTGCCGTCGAATTTAATACGTCCAAAATCAAGGATATCGAGCACTTCAATCTCAATATCCTCGGGGATGCCATTGGTGCCGCGGATGAGGTCGAATGCCTGCGCTATCGCATTTGCGGCGGCCTTGTGGCCCGAGCCAACGGAGGCGTGCACGATGGTCACGAGAGGTTTTTGCTGAGCCAGGAGCGTGGTTTGCTCCGATTGGGGAGTGCTGTGCGTGAGCAGGGGAGCGTCGTCACTCGTCTGCGCCTGGTCCATCGATAACTCCCCTTCAGCTTTGTAATACGGATTTATCATTGTAGTGCATGAGTGTCACGTTCACGTAAATTTGGGTACGAGCGCAAAGAACGACAACGTTTCGACGAAAGGACGCTTCATGACTACCGATAAGCCGATCGATGTTGCGATTATCGGTGGCGGCCCCGCGGGCTATGCTGCCGCCATTTATGCTGCGCGTGCCAACCTTACGACGACCGTGATTGAGCAGGGCATGTCGGGAGGGCAGATCGCCACAACCAATGAGGTCGAGAACTATCCGGGTTTCCCGCTCCTGAGTGGCGCCGAACTCGGCGAGCGTTTTCAGCAGCATGCAGAGGGCCTGGGAGCACAGGTTACATGGAGCATGGTTACGGGTATCGATTACGATGCCGATGCAGCGTTGTTTACGGTGCATCACGATATGGGCGATACGCTGGCCTCGAGCGTTATCGCTTGCATGGGTGCCACGCCGCGTCCGGCAGGTTTCGCAGGCGAGGATACGTATCGCGGTCGTGGCGTTTCATATTGCGCAACATGTGACGGCATGTTTTTCCGCGGCAAGCAGGTTTTTGTAATCGGTGGTGGCAATTCGGCATGCGAAGAGGCGCTGTTCCTGTCCGACATTGCCAGCAGTGTGACCATCGTGCTGCGCCGCGACCAGTTCCGTGCGCCGGATGGTGTTGTTCAGAAAGTACTCGCAAAGGACAATATTACAGTTAGGTACCAAACTAGTATTGTGGAGCTATCGGGCGAAGCCATGCCAACGACGATTACCTTTAAGGACAATGCATCTGGGGAAACTCATGCCGAGTCATTTGAGCCCGGCTCGTTTGGCATCTTTGTCTTTACGGGGACGCAGCCACATACCGAGCTTGTTGAGCATCTAGTCGATCTGGCGCCTGATGGCGGCATTCTGACTGATGAATCCATGGCGACCCGCACGCCAGGTCTATTTGCCGCTGGCGATATCCGTTCCAAACGTTTACGCCAGGTTGTGACCGCTGTTTCGGACGGAGCCATAGCGGCAACGAGCGCATACGCGTTTCTCCGTGGATAAGTACGATAATATATCTTATGTAAGGTTGCTATCTTTAAACATAGTGGTTGGACAGTGCATCAATGTGCCGTCCAACCACTTTTACTTTGCGGCTATGTAGTATGCAAAACTATATAACCTAGAATACAATATAGAAAACGAACGGGGGCCTCTTATGAACCATGCTAAACATGTTATCCCGATGTCCGATACGTCGGTCAGCATTAAGCCTGAGGATATTCAGCCGACGGTTCTGCCGGATGCATTTATTCAGTCCGATATGGTGGGTAAACTCAACGCGTTGAGCCTGCCACGCTATGACCAGCTGCCCAACGTAACGCTCTATCGCGATCAGGTTATTGAATATGTTGCGCTGTGGATGGAGCCGCTTTCGATTTGCGTAGAGCAACCCGTTATCACGCCATCGATGATCAATAACTACGTAAAGGTCGGCCTCGTTCCTGCTCCGGTTAAAAAGCAGTATGGCCGTGAGCAGATTGCGCGTCTCATCGCCATTTGTATCTTTAAGCAGGTGCTGCCCATCGCTGCGGTTCAGGCGCTCTTTAATATTCAGCGCTTGAGCTACGACGCTCCGACGGCTTTCGATTATGTTGTCGATCAGCTCGAGGCATCGATTCGTGCGGCGTTTTCTGTTGAGCAGACTCCCGTGCCCGATACCGCACATCAGGTTACGCGCGAATCGTTGCTCGTGCGCAGTGCGGTATCGTCCTTCGTTTCGAAGGCGTATCTGATGAGCTATCTCAAGTTCAATGGGTTTAATAGCTAACCGAGGTATAAGATGGGCGGGATAAAGAGCCAATGGCTCCTTATCCCGCCCATACGTTTGTCTAGTTGGATATTATCGGCCCGACGCCACGCCCATACCGTAGCCGATAATGAGGCCGTGCATCTCGGCATAGTATGAATCTAGCCCGTTACAGGGCATGATAATCGTCTTGGAGCCGGGCCAATGCTCCACAATGCGGCTGGCAAGTGCTTGGGCGCCCGCCTCATTCTCGACATGGTCGATAACGACCTCGCCGCCGGTAAAGCCTTCGGCCTCCATGGTGTCGACAATCTTGGTGAGCATCTTCTTTTCGCCGCGGGTGTGCCCAACGAGTTCAATTTTGCCCGCTTCGCTCGCCGTGCCCAAAATGCGGATATTGAGCTTGTTAGCAATAACGCCGGCCGCCTTAGGGATACGTCCGGCCTTCGCAAGGTTTTCGTAGTTGCACAAACTAAAGAGGATCTTGCTGTTCTGCTCCAAGCTATCGAAGTAAGCGCAGGCGTCCTCAAAGGAGGCATCCGGGTTGCTCGTAAGATAGCGGTCGAACAGCAAGAAGATCAGATCCATTTTGCCACCTGCGGCTCGCGAGTTAACCAAATGAATCTGACGGTTGGGCTCTTCGGCAAGCACCATGTCACGCGCGGTGGCCGCGGCATTGTAGCTTCCCGAGACGCCCTCGGAGATGGGCATGCAAATCGTCTTGTCAGCGAGCTTAAAGAGCTCAGCCCACTCCCCTACGCTTGGGCAGGCGCTCGATGATGCGCCGGCTTCCGATTGAATGGCAACATTAAGCTCGTGAACATCGAGCGAGAGGTCGTCAACGAATTCACGCTCCCCCACTCGGATCTTAAGGGGTGCAAATGCAAAGGTGGTATGAGGTGCGGTTGGTTGCCAATCGCGAAGATTGCAGCTCGAATCGGAGATAAGTGCCCAGCTCATTGAGGGTCCTTTCTAATTGTTCCCCAACAATTATAGCCATCTTTTTGATTGATTGGATGGCTATCTAGTTTTGAATACTAGATAGCCATCCTGATTTTATGGCAAACGGTAGGGGTAAAAAGAATGGGCCTCGTGACTCAAGATCGCGAGGCCCATGTTCGTTCGCTGTAGTAATAAATTAGTAGCGTACGAAGATGTAGTTGTTGTTCATACCGGCTGCGACGGAGCTGATGATAACGCCCGTTTTGTAGTCGGAAGCATGGATCATCTGACCATTACCGATATAGATGCCGGTATGGTAGGAGTTAACCACAACATCGCCGGGTTGCGGATCGGACACACGGGTCCAACCCATGAAGTCGACCGTGGTGCCCAGACGGCAGTAGCGTCCCGTGAGGCAATAGCTTACAAAACCGGAGCAGTCAAAGCTGTTCGGCCCAATGCCACCCCAAGAGTAAGCGTATCCGAGCTTGCTATAGGCACGCGAAACAACGGAACCGCCGTCAACGGACTGGCTCGGTGCGGAAGGCGTCGGAGCCGGAGCCGGAGCCGGAGCGGGCGTCGGGGGCTGCGGAGTGGGAGCGGGCGCGGGCGTGTTTCCGCCGCCGTCGTTGGTCGTACCGCCACCCTTGTTGGTGTTCTCGCTCGTACCGGCGGTGTCGTTGCTCACCGTGGCCTTTTCGGCGGTGCTAGCATTTATGCCAGCCTGCAGCGCGGCGTTGGCCTGGGCCTCGGCAGCAAGCTCGGCCTGCAACTGTGAATCCAGGGAGTTCACGACACTCTGGGCTTCAGCCTGCTGGGCGTTAAGCTCATCGACCTTCTTTTGCGTGGTGGCGACGTTCTTCTCCTGCTCGGCCTGCTTATCGGTGAGCTGCTGCTTAAGCTCCTTGACCTCTTGAATGGTCTGAGCCTGCTTATCGGAAACTTTGCCGTAGTAGAACAGACGGTTGAGCATATCGCTCAGGTCATCGACGCCGGTCAGAACCTGAAGCAGGCTCAGACCGCCGGTTTTGTACTCGCCGGCGACATAGGTCGAGAGCTTGGCCTGGCCTTCGGCGATCTCCTGCTGCTTTTGCGTGATCTCGCCAGCAGTCTGATCGAGCGCCTGCGTCTGCGTGGCGAGATCATCGTAAATCTGCTGGGTTTGGGTACCGATCTGCTCGAGCTTCGTACGAGCAGCGGCAAGGTCGGATGCGGTATCGGCGTAGGCAGGAGCCGCGAGGCCCAAGCCCAAAACACAAGCGAGGGTTGCCGTAGCAGCGCAGCGTGCCATGTTTTTGTGCGTGTTTGCTGTGCGCATGTAGCTTCCTTTCCAGTAACTAAGGGTAACGGCTAGTCCACCGTCACCAGGCTAAAGAGCTCAACATCGTCGTCAGTCGGCGTGAGCTTCTCGCGCGGGTTGAGAAACGCAAGCTCAAGGATACACCCGTAGCCCACAAGCTTTGCGCCCATATCTCGCACAAGTTTACCTGTTGCCTCGACGGTTCCGCCCGTCGCGACCAAGTCGTCCAGAATCAACACGGTATCTTTAGAGGTAATGGCATCGGCATGGATCTCGATAGAGTCGGTGCCGTATTCGAGCTCATAGCTCTGGCTCACCGTCTTGCGGGGTAGCTTGCCCGGTTTACGTGCGGGAACAAAGCCGGCACCAAGGGCCACAGCCACCGGTACGCCAACCATAAAGCCACGGGCCTCGGGACCCACGACCTTGGTAATGCCCATATCGGCAAAATGCTCGGCAAGGGCATCCACCATGGCCCTCAGGGCCTCGGGATTGCCAAAGAGCGGTGTGATGTCCTTAAAGACGACTCCGGGCTCGGGATAGTCGGGGATATCGACGATATGAGATTCGAAGTCGTACATGGCGTGACCTTTCATGGATTGCCGGGTGGACGGCGATTATTTACCCGTGTTAGCAGACGGGTTATGCGAGGGGACGACGACCTTGGACGGTTGCACGAGCGACTCCTCGTGCGCGGCAACCGCGGGGACGCTTGCCCCATCGCTTTTAGCCTTGGTGGATTCGGAACGTGCAATCTCCTCATCGAGTGCATCAATGTCGGCGTCCTCGACCACGGCGTTGAGCGACTCAAAGACACGGTTCTTAAGGAGCGCGGTATGCACACCCTCGGTGAGGTCGTGCAGCTTCTTAAAAGCGCGCTCGAGCTTGGCGTCGCGCTCATCATCAGAGGTATCCATGCCGAGCATGCTCACGAGAACCTGCTCAAACATCGAAGACTCGCGGTTTGCCGACGATACGTACTGACGCAGGTTGCGCGGCTCAATGTGGAAGCGCGACAGCTCCGAGCAGTAGCGGATAATCGGGAAATCTCTGCCATCGACGAGCTCTCGGTTCTGCGGGCTCTTGATGATGCGGATAAGATCGTTCTCGGCAAGGGAGCGGATAAACGAAATCTCAACACCGAGCATGTCGGGGATCGTCTCGATGGGGTGCAGCTTTTGCTTGGTCTCCTTGGGCTCCGTCTTAAGCGGAACATCGGACAGAAGACCCACCTCGTAAGCCAAAGTGGACAGGTCCGTTGCGTTTTCCAAGCGCTGCTTAATGACGTTGAGCGGCATGTAGCGGGTCTTCTGCAGGTGCAGGATGACCTCGAGACGGTCAACGTCTTCCTTGGAGTACTGGCGATACCCCTTAGGCGTTCGATGAGGGGTGATGAGCCCCTCATCTTCTAGAAATCTAATTTTTGAGTTCGATAGATCGGGGTATGCGCCTCGAAGTAGATTGACGACTTGGCCGATACTCAGATAGTTGCGTTCGGCCATGCCCTACTCACCGGTTTCGATGCGCTCCGGCGTGCTCTCGTGGTAGATGAGCGTAAACGTACCGATCTGGACGGAAGAACCATCGTGCAGCGGGGCCGCGTTGACAATGGCGCCGTCGACCCAGGTGCCATTGAGCGAGCCCAGGTCCTCAATGCGAGCGCCGAGGCCCTCGCGAATAATGCGCGCGTGGCTACGCGAAACGGTCATGTCATTGAGGAAGATGCCGTTCGCAGGATCGCGGCCGATGGTGGTCACGTCGTCCTCGAGCTCAAAGGCGGCACCAGTCTGCGGACCCTTGACGATGGACAGAACGGGTGCGGTGATGCGCACGTTGGCCATGAGGTCGGGAACGGTGACGTCGCTTGAAGGCACGCGGAATACGCAGGTAGCGTCAGCAGTCTTATCATTCTGAGGCATATTGTTAACCATGTTGTCCATGACAACCCCTAACTTATCGCGGACGTGCCGCAAATAATGAACCGTACGTAATCATACCCCAACGAATCAGTCTTCGATTTCAGGGTTCAGAAAGTCGATGTCCTCGTCCTCGGGATGCGCGAGAGCCTGTTTAATGGCCACTCCGCCCTTAATGGAATAGATGACAGCCGTGAGCATGGAGAAGATCACGCCGCCGTACACAAAGAAGATGCCGAGGGGCACCGAGCTTCCGTTGAGGCCCGGGAAGGCCGTAAGGGTTGAAGGTAAAAGATGCAGGCCGTCAATAACGGGGAACCCGAGCAGCATGAGCGAGAAGCCGGTCATGAGCAGTGCAGTGGCAATCTTTCCGGGAAAGACGACATCGATGGGGCGACGGTGATAATGACGCACGATAAGCGTGCCGATGCCCAGATAGATGTCGCGGCCAATAATGAGCACGCAGACCCAGATGGGCAGCTCTCCGCGGACCACCAGCCCAAGTACGCCGGTGAACAGCAGCGCACGGTCGCAGATGGGATCCATGACCTTGCCGAGCCACGAGACCGTCTTGGTCATGCGGGCGATCTGACCGTCCATCCAGTCGGTAGAGGCGGCAACGGCGTAGATAACGATGGCGATGACGCGGTTGTTATCCGACACAAACAGGTACAGAAATACCAGGGTGAGGATCAGGCGCGTAAAGGTGATGAAATTGGAGATCGTAAAGATCTTATTCGACGGGTAATCGGAAGTGCCGATAAGCTCCTTTTTGATCTTCTTTTTGATGCCCACAGGACTCCCCCGCTGGTTAACGACAAAACTTTCGATACTATACCCGTTCCGGCGATGTCTATCCAGCGTATGCATAGAGAGTCCAGACATATGGAGGATGCTACTGGGTTGTGCGGGATTCTGCATTTGTGTACATCAGCCTCCAAATATGACATTTTTCGGCATCTTTGATGGCTGATGTACACGTTTTGATTCGGTGATTACATCGATCGGGAAAGTTGTTGCCTTAAGCAAATTAATCATGATGTGCGGGTCGAGAAGGGTTGGCGCCAAAAGAGCCCAACGGCCGTTACGGCTTCGTTAGAAACGCGCCCCACCATGGATGGTGAACCCGAAAGGTAAGGCGCGCGGGCACGGTGACTCGGCCCGCGCTCCCGGAAGAGAAAGGATAAACCCATGGGTTACATGCTCGAGACGCGTGGGCTCACCAAGCGCTTCGGCCGCGGCGACCAGGCGCAGGACGCCGTGGCCGATGTGAGCCTTCATATCCGCGAGGGCGAGGTGTACGGGCTGCTCGGTCCCAACGGCGCCGGCAAGTCGACAACGCTCAAGATGATCTGCGGGATGCTGCGGCCGACGGCCGGGGAGATCCTCTTTGCCGGGCACGCCTGGCGCCGCGAGGACCTCTACGCAATCGGCAGCCTCATCGAGGAGGCGCCGCTCTACCCCAACCTCACCGCGCGAGAGAACCTGCGCGTGCGCACCACGCTGCTGGGCCTTCCCGAGAGCCGCATAGATGAGGTGCTCGCCGCCGTGGACCTCGCGGACACCGGGAAGAAGCGCGCCGGGCGCTTCTCGATGGGCATGCGGCAGCGCCTGGGGCTCGCACTGGCGCTGATCGCCCGGCCACGCCTGCTCGTGCTCGACGAGCCCACCAACGGCCTCGACCCCATCGGCATCGAGGAGCTGCGCGACCAGATCCGCGGCTTCGCGGCGGCGGGTACGACGGTGATCGTCTCGAGCCACATCCTCTCCGAGGTGCAGCAGATGGCGGACACCATCGGCATCATCTGCGGGGGGCGCCTCGCCTACGAGGATGCGCTTCGTCCCGGACAGGACCTCGAGGAACTCTTCATGAGCTTCTGCCGGGAAGGGCGACGAGCGCGCGGGGAGGTGGCGGCATGACGGGTGAGAAAGGCGGCCTGCTCGCGGGCCTGCGCGCCGAGGCCCTGAAGTCGCGCCACGCGGCACCGGTTCGCCTGGCCGTGCTCATGGCGCTGCCGATGCCGCTGCTCGGCGCGATGCCCTACCGGGGCGTGCAGATCTTTAGCGCGTGGAACTACTGGTACGCGCTCTTCCTGCCCGTGTCTCTATCGCTTGTGGTGGCGTGCGTCGCGCGGGCGGACGCTCGCACGCGGATGCGGGGGCTTCTGGGCCTGGGCTTCCCGCTCGGGCGAGCCTGGTGGGCTAAGGCGCTCTGGTGCCTCGCTCTTTGCACGCTCTCGAACCTCGTGGTCTTCGGCATCTACCTCGCGGGATCGGCGTTCTCCTCGCAGGGTCTCACGGCCGCGGGCACGCTCACGATGCTCTTCTGCGCGCTCGTCAACACGGTGACCGCGGCGTGGATGATCCCCGCAGGGCTCTTTCTCACGGTGCGGCTCGGCATGCTCGCGGGCATCTTCTGCCCGCTCATCGCGCAGCTCGTGGGTGGGTTCGCCTGGTCGTTGGTGCCGTTGCCGCAGCTCTTTCCGCCGTCGGCGAGCATGGTCATCCCCACGAGCTTCATCCCCGTGCTGCCGAGCGGCGAGCCACTCGCGGCGGACATGGCGCTCGGCGGGGCGCTCGCGGCGGATGGCATGCTCACGCTGGCGGGTCTTGCGGTCTGCGCGCTCGCGTTCGCCGCGCTCATGGCGGCGGGCGCGGCCTGGTTCGCGCGCTCCGAGGAGAGGTGATGGCCGTGACGCGATTCTCCGACCCGACGCCGCGCATGACTCTCTCGCGGGCCCTGCTCTCCGAGGCCCTGCGCCTGGCGCGCTCCCCGCTCGCGGCGGTGCACCTCGTCTGCGGCCTGGCAGCCGGTCTTGCCTGCGGCGAGTACTTCTCCATAGCCCGATGGGACCCGGCGCTGGGCGCGGACGCCTACGTCCAGTTCCTCGGCGCCCTCATGCCGCTCATGTCCGCCATCGTCTGCGGGCTCGCCGTGGACGAGGAGCGCGCTGCCGGGCGCCTCGCCAACCTTACGGCGGTCCCCTCGCGCGGACGCGCCGTCGCGGCGAAGCTGCTCGCCCTTGCGGCGCTCGGCGCCGCC